>JBNKDB010000121.1:0-1763 GCA_050288045.1 Anaerolineales bacterium
TATGCGTTAGGAAAACAATTGGGCGACAAATGGTTAATGGCTTCGGCAGTGAACAACTTTGGCGAACTCAATCGCTATCAAGGAAAACACGCAGAAGCCGAAGAATTTTACCAACAGAGCCAGGCATTTTTTCAAGAGATTGACTCATATCCCGATATAGCCCGCGAAAATCATGGTTTGGGCTGGGTAGCACTTTCCCAGGGTGATTACACTGAAGCAAAAAAATTATTTGCCAAAGCACTCGCCCAACATCAACAACTCGGTGTACGACGCGGAATCATCGAATGTATAGCCGGGATAGGGGCAGCCATTGGGCTTGAGGGCGAGGTTGAATTAGGTACAAGCATATTAGCCTGCGCCCAAACTCAGTTCAGACAATTGGAAGTCGGGATATGGCCTGCCGACGAAGCAGACTATCAACGCACATATACAAAATTCAGGGAACAAATTGGAGAGCAGGCTTTTGAAGACGCCTGGGAAACAGGTGCCCAATGGTCACTTGAACAGGCTCAAAACATACTCTCTAAAATGGAATAGAAATAAGTATGCATTAGGTCCAGCATCACCAATCTTTTAATTTTCACCATTCCCCAATTCGTTTATTACAGGTCCAATTCCAAATGAATGTCTTCCGGCTCGCGCTCGAAAAGCTGTGGATCGACCAACTCAGTCAGACAGCATCCTAGATACATATAGAACCCAACCGTGTTCTCCGAAGGGGTTGCCGATACGTAAAGCGCTTTGGCCCCACGCCGGCGAGCATCCTGTGCAGCCAATTGGAACAAGGTCTTGCCAATCTTCTGGCCACGATATTGGTCACTCACCCACAATCCTTCCAGGTTCAAGCGCCGTTCCCCAGTTTGCACAAAATTATGATCGAGCACGGACATGCCCACCAGTAACCCGCCATCAAAAGCGCCATAGATCGTCGCCTCATGATCGAAGACCGTTCGCAGGTGTGCGATTAGTTGTTGTTTACGCGCCGCGCTCCACTCCGGCACATCCCAGCGCTCATCTTCCAGAACCAGTGTCCCTTCACGAAAGTAATAGATACGTTCGATGGTTTCGGTGCGGTCGATCTCAACAAGTTTGTCGATCTCGGAGCGGGCCAATTGGCGGTATTGTATGTCTGACCCCATAAGTTATTCAACCTCAACGTTAATATCTTCGTAAAACCAGATGCGGAACCCATCAGGATCATCAATTCCGAAAGAACGGTGTCCCCAGGATGCATCTTCCAGGCCGCGGGCAATCGTTACCCCAGCCGCGGCCAGTTGATCGTGCCAACCGTCGACGTCCTCGACCTCGATGCTGAGCACCACATTGACAGGTTTTACGCCGGGTACCGCCTCTTGCCCCAGTTCGATGATTTCAATGAAAGTGTTCGCCACCTGCCCACCGGGCGCAAGCAAGGTGCCCCGATTTTCTGGCTCATCCCAGGCTTCTCCCGGTTCCATGCCCAGTACGTCCCGGTAGAAGCGCAGCATGGCTTCATAATTGTGCGTATGGCGGACGACACTCAAGATCACGGCTTTCATTTAGCTTGCTCCCCAAACCAGGGCTACAGACTTATCAAGGAACACACCAAATTGCTGCGCGGCTGCAACCACGGATTGCTCTTCAAATTCTGTCAAACCACGAAACGGCTCCAAATAAATTTCGACTACTTTTTTCTTGAGCACCCGCTTCCAGCTACCCACAATCCTGCCATCGATCAAAATCACATTATCCAACCCGTAACCGGTGCGGTCTTGATGGTGTGG
>JBNKDB010000122.1:0-2413 GCA_050288045.1 Anaerolineales bacterium
CGCGAGATGAAGGGGCGGAAGGACTGCCAGCCTTCAGCATCGTCGTGCTCGTAGAAGCCAGGCGTCGGGCCCTCCATGACAACAAGGTCGGGCTGCCCGTCACCAGCCAGGTCCATGAACTGCGCGCCTCCCGCTAATGCAAGATTGGGTTTGCTGGCCACTCTCTCCTGTGGGGAAAACTCCACTTTGCCGGCTTCATTGCGCGGGCTGAGGTTGCGCTTGTAGAACCACGCATTGGCCTGTTCGGTCAGAATGCCGGGAATACCTTCACCATGCAGGTCTGTCCATTGATAAGAAGTACCATCCACACCGATCGGCAGATTTTCCAGACTTTCAGCATCCACCTCTTCTATCCTGTCCTGCACCACGGGCTCGGTGTATTCAAACTCGATTGGCGGCAGGCAACGTTTCAGGTATTTCGCACCATCGCGTTTGTATCCGCTTTGCGTAACTTGAACCAGCCGGGAATAAACCGGTTTTTTTGCATCGTGCTGATCCTGTTCATAGCCATAGGCAAAATCAGTAGAACGCACCAGACAATTGCGCTCGACACCTATCTCACCAGGAAAATGATGAAACATCAGGGCGCGCTGGCAGAGCCGCGCCGTACGCACTTCAAAGCCACTGCGATAACTTGAGAAAGGATCGGGCCGGCATTTCCAGTTTGCCGTCTCGGATGGCGTGCATGTTACATAGCGATGCTGGCTTGCCTCAGGTACAGCAGCATCAAGCGGCAGATCGGTATAGTCCCCATCGTCATAATCGAACACGACCTCGAACATCCAGTTTGCGTTATCCAGCTGCGCACTTGTCAGGAAGCGGGGACGTTTTCCTGAATCATCCAGAAGCGAGGCACGGTTACCATAATGAATGCGTTTCAGGTAACGATTGGTTTTGCGACGCGGATCGTCTTTATTTCCCCGATTAAGTTCATGCGCCCGGGATAAATCAACGCCCTCGCCGTTTTCTTCCTTGTAGGTATATATAACGGCATTGCCCTTGTCGTCGCGAGTCTCACTGATCAACCAGTTGAAGATATGTGTTGCGTGATTGGGATCTACTATCCGGGAATTGCTATCCTTGCCATAGATCGTAAGGATGTTGTCTTTGGAGATTGAGCGCCAATGGACATCGCCATCGGCCTGATGCGTCCAGCGCTCAATGCGTGCGAACAGACCTTCGATGCGCGGGCGGTAACGGTGGATGGTGTAGCCAGGAACAGTGGTCTTGTCCTCATGCCTGCCGCCATCTGACTTTCGCACTGGCACCAGGTCTTCTGCGCCTGAAAGCAGGAATATATCGGACTCTTCAGCATCCAGATACTGCGGCAACCCCTTGTCAGTCTTGCGCGTGATTGCAGGAAGGGATAATGACCAACCCAGGCCGAATGGGCCGTTACCTGCACCCGAATCGTAAGAAATCGAAAGTTGAGGTCCGAAACCTGAACGGCCAGGACTGGTGGCAATAGGCACAGTCATAGACCCCGTGCCGGTCACCGGATTGGCAGCAAACTTTTCCCCTATGCCTTTGATGGCACCACCGCCTTTTGGCAATTGAATCGTTGGAGAGGAAGCGTTAAAACCGGACGGCGATGAATGTCCCTCGCCAGCAGTCGGACGCTGAACTTCTTCGGATCTCATCGGGTAGACCTTTGGCGGTCACAATTCAGGAACGACGACCATGGTAAGAGATGGGACTGGCTCTCGTGAAGCGACTTGCGTTGGAAGCACCTACGTTGACACAAAAACGACGCATTGGACGCACAACACCCCGACGCCCCTTCACCAAGCCATCGAATGCCAAGTATTGCAGGTAATGCAAAAACTGCCAACAAAGTGATACAGAATCCCAAAAGCCCCCCCGTTGCCGTTGCAGGCCGTATGCTTGTTGGAAAATCTGCTAAATAATTGCCAGATGTTTCTTGCTCTTACTTTTTTTAGATTATACGTTTATGCCGATTCCTGCAAGCTCTTGTCATTTCCAATCAACTCTGAAACCTTAGGCAAGGTACTGTATCGCCACCGTCTCTCATACCATGCATAAATACTTACCCGTCCTGCTGGAACCGTTGTTATTGGGATTTGATACAAAATTAAAGAGGGAGAGCCAAATGCTCTCCCTCTTTTGTTCACCACAGTTACGGATATATTCTCGCCAGATAATACGTTGGCAATTACGCGAAATTCTTCGCCGCAAAATCCCAGTTCACCAGATGATTGAGGAAGGTCTCAACGTACTTAGGACGCGCGTTGCGGTAGTCGATGTAGTAAGCATGTTCCCACACGTCGACAGTCAGCACCGGCTTGCCTTCGCCGCTCTTCAGCGGTGTACCGGCTGCGCCCAGGTTGACGATGTCGAGTGAGCCGTCTGCCTTCTTTACCAGCCAGGTCCAGCCGGAACCAAAGTTGCCCAC
>JBNKDB010000123.1:0-5004 GCA_050288045.1 Anaerolineales bacterium
GATGATTACGTTACCAAACCCTTCTCGCCGCGTGAGGTGGTGGCGCGCGTGCGCGCTGTGCTGCGCCGGGCTGGTGGGGCACAGCCCACGTTAGAAATACTGCGTATAGCCGATCTGGAGATCGAGCCGGATGCCCATCGCGTGACGCGTGGCGGGGAAGATGTCGAACTGACCCCGACCGAATTCGACCTGCTGGTGACACTGGCGCGTGCCCCGGGGCGCGTGTTCGAGCGCGCCCAGTTATTGGAAGCCACCCAGGGTGTAGCCTACGAAGGCTACGAACGCACCATCGATGCCCACATCAAGAACCTGCGCGCCAAGTTGGAACTCGATCCTAAACAGCCGCGCTACATCGAAACCGTGTTCGGCGTCGGTTACCGCTTCGCCAAGGAGTAAGCCTGCCGATGCGCCTGCGCCTCTTCCTGATCTTTGCCCTGGTGATCGCTATTACGCTGGCCGGTGTGGCGGTCTTTGCCCGCCAGACTACTGCCAACGAGGTGCGCATGTTCGTGAACCGTGGCGGGGCGATTGGAGTGGATGATTTCGTCACCACGCTGGAAACGTACTATGCTGAACAGGATTCCTGGCAAGATGTTGCCGATTTGTTCCCGCACCAGGGACAGGGGCGCGGCAATGGGGCCGGGCAAGGGCGGGGGCAAGGCAGCGGCCAGGGCGTTGGTAGTGACCTGGTACTGGTGGATGCGGCGGGTAAGGTAGTCTACGGCCCGACCGATCTGCAAGTGGGGGCGCAGGTTGATATTGATACCTACGGCACGGCTATTCCGCTGCACGACAAAGCGGATGTGATCGGATATTTATTGGCTGCCAATGTAACTACCGTTCCCAATTTCGAAGATAATCTCTTACAGCGCCTGGATGATGCGCTGGTCAAGGCCGCTATGATTGCAGCCGGGCTGGCTTTGGTATTGGCGGTGATTCTGGCTTATTTGCTGCTGCGGCCGGTGCGCCAGCTTACCCAGGCGGCCACGGAGATGGCCGCTGGTGATCTCTCCCAGCGCGTGACGGTCAGCGGCCGGGATGAGTTGGCAACCCTGGGACGCACTTTTAATCAAATGGCGGCTTCGCTGGAAGATGCCCAGGCCACACGCCAGGCGATGACGGCCGATATTGCCCATGAACTGCGCACCCCGCTGGCTGTGCAGCAGGCTCACCTGGAAGCCTTGCAAGATGGTGTGTATCCCCTGGAACTGGAAAACCTGGAACCGATCATCGACCAGAACCGCCTGCTGGCCCGCCTGGTGGATGACCTGCGTACGCTGGCGCTGGCCGACGCCGGGGAACTGACCCTGGAACGCGTTGAGACGGACGTGGCCGGATTGGTGGCGCGTACCGCCGGGCGTTTCCAGCCGCAGGCCACGCAGAAAGGCATCCAGGTTCAGATCACTGTTCCCGATGAGGGCTGCCCACACATTCAGGCCGACCCGGCGCGTTTGCAGCAAATCGTCAACAACCTGCTGCAGAACGCTTTGCAGCACTCCCCGCAGGATGGGCAGATTGCGGTAAGTTTGCATTGTAGCGGGGAGAGCCTGGATTTAACTGTGCATGACAGCGGGCCAGGTATTCCGGCCGAAGCCTTGCCGCATATTTTCGAGCGTTTCTATCGCGCCGACCGCGGCCGCAGCCGGGCAGACGGCGGTACCGGGCTGGGTTTGGCGATTGCGCGTAAGTTGGCCGAGGCGCACGGTGGGCAGTTGACGGCCGGGAATCATGAAGCGGGAGGTGCGGAGTTTCGGATGAGATTGCCAGTTAGGGAGAATTAGGTAGGTGAGCGTCCCCTGGTATCATGTAAAACCTCGAATTGCTCCTTAACGGCTGATTGCGACTTTGAATTAACTTAATAAACAGCAAAGCACCCAAGTATTCCTGCTTTTGTAAACAAGTCTTCTCGAATTAAGCTTCTAGAGTAAATATAGCAACTAGTTCTAAAAATAGGGGCGGTCACTCATTTTTATTGGCTAAAGTAAGTGGCTTCCGATTCCAACAGGCCTTTGATGCCAGGAACAGCTAATAGCTGAAAAATCTCATCCATTTGTTTTGGACTACAGGGCATATCCGCTTCGATGAACCAGATCACCAGATGAAGTAATGCTCCAGCTAGGTAGCTTGATATAAGGTGCTTCAAAATAGATTCTGCTTCCTCGTCAGGAAAGTGTAGAGCCACGCGCTTACTGAAATTCTCTCTAAGCTTATCGTAACCGGCATTATGTACTAACTCAATGCCTCTTCCACCCAACAATGATTTATAAAACTGCACATTTTTCTTAGCATGCTTGAATAACTCGATTGTAGAGAGGGATGGCAAAGTACTCGTACCTTTTTGGGCGTTTGATTGGCCGTGTTCAATGATCATGAAACCTTCTTCATCGAATTGGCTAAGTAATAGGTCATCTTTATCTTGGAAATGTGAATAGAAAGTTGAACGGCCAAAATTTCCACGGTCGAGGATATCCTGGACTGTGATTTTGTCGTATGGTTTTTCAAGGCATAGTTCTAAAAGTGCTTTGGAAAGAAGTTTTTTTGTTCGTTGGACTCTTCGATCAACACGCTGTGTATTCATTTTGGCTCTCCTATTTTCGTTCATTATTTGAAAATTGTTCATTAATGAACAATTATTCAGATTTGATTGTTGACGATGATGCTCAGAATGATTATAGTCACTAACAAATACAAGTTCATTAATGAACAATTGTACTGTTTTCTAGAATGGCGTCAAGCCTCAATGCAAGAACAATAAATAAAGATGGCCTAAGAAAAGAAAGGAAAATAAAGTGATAAATAGACAACAAAACGCACAAAACGAGTTACTGCAAAAACTGCTGGCTCTGGCTGGTATTGTTGGCCCATGTATATTTGTAGTGGGGATCTGGATATTCGGTCTGATTCGACCCGGTTATGATCCTTTTCGACAACACATCAGCGAATTAGGCGAGATTGGTTCTTCCAATGCTGAAATATTCAACATTGTGGTTTTCCTTGGATTAGGTCTACTAATGATCGCTTTCTCAATCGGACTCAAACGCGGAATTAACGATGGGAAAATCTCGAAATTTGTACCAATTTTGATAGCCGCGAGCGGTTTCGGGTGGATCGGGGCCTCGATTTTTAGTTGCGACCAGGCTTGTGTGACCGTATCGGTCACTGGAAAGATGCATAATCTTTCTGCGATTGTTGCCTTGTTTGGGATGATGATTGCCCCCTTTGGTATTCGCTCTCAATTGAAGAAAGACCCGCGTTGGGAAAGCTATCGTCTCTTCTCTTTGGTTATGGGGATTGTGGCACTTATCTGTACTGCAATAATGTTTTCAACTGCGGTAATTCCCTCGCTTGAGCCTTACAGAGGATTAATTCAACGGCTGGCATTTTATCCACCACTTCTCTGGATGGGGGTTATGGCAATTCGGCTATTTTGTCTCAAGAAGTAGCAGGAATGAATTCACAAACATACCCTTCATAGAAACGATGAGAAAAGAAAAACAAACATAAAGGAGTAGAAATGACAATTAAAGAACAAATTCCACAAAAAGTGGAAACCATCGAACGGGCAATCCGAAGGTTTGGTGTTCTCAGTATTGTCCCTGGAATCTTTTTGCCTTTCTATCAATACTTCATCCACGGTGGTCGTGATGCTGTCAGTATTATGCAGCACTCCGCTGAACATGCTACAGCTCATGTTGCTGCTTCACTCTGCTTCTTTCTGCTAGCACTCGGTTTAGTGGCTATTTACTTTGTCATTGCAGAGAAAATCGGGAAATATGGTTTAGTGAATTTCATCTTGAGCTTTCTCTCTTTGACATTTTATGGAGCGAGTTTATACATGGATGCATTTACCAATACCGTGCTTGCGAAATACCAGCCAATTCTCCAAACTGAATGGCACAGCGCCTCGTTGGGAATGAATACGCCGCTGACCGAACTGCTGGGGCCAGCACTCTTCGTTACCCCAATTGCGATGATCGTGCTGTTGTTCAGTAGTATCAGTTTTGGGATTGTGCTAATGAGGACAAAAGTGCTACCATGGTATATTGGCGTGTTATTCATTATCGGGGGTATTTTCCTGGGTACAGGCGCAATGCTCCCTTATAAGATTGTTTCCATCGGGTATGGAGGAATTGGCTTTGCGATTGCACTTGCGGGCTACCTCATTGGCTCAGGAAAAGTGCGAATGGAAATTTAGATCGTTGAGATGTACTTTGACGAGTATGCCTTCTCGTCACGTAGAGCTAGTTCCAAATAGCAATCACTTGTTGAGGAGCAATTCGAGGTTTTACTTGATATCAGAAGATAATCACTATAATTTGTCACACGAAAGAACACTAGTGCAGATAGCAGCCCTAAAAACTACGATTCGATATAAAAACTAAGTTTCCTTACATCACTTCAATTCCTTCGCCTGCAACGACATCCCCAATTACCCAAATGGGCTGGTCGAGTTCCTGAGCGCGCTGCTGGAAGGCGTCCAGCTTGGCGGCGGGCACGGCCAGCAGCAGGCCGCCGCTGGTCTGCGGGTCGAAGAGCAGCATTTGTTGGGCTTCGCTAAGTTCAGTAGTGAAGGTCACCTTGGTGCCAAAGTAATTCTGGTTGTCGAAGGCGCCCCCGGCGAAGGTCCACTCCTCGGCCAGACGGGCAGCAGGAGAGATGAAGGGCACGTCTGCAAAGGCGATGCGCAGCTTCACGCCAGAAGTCTCGGCGACTTCCATGCCATGTCCCAGCAGGCTGAAACCGGTCACGTCCGTGCCGCCGCGTAGTTCGAATTCACGCGCCAGTTGGGCGGCGCGGTCGTTCAGGCGCGCCATCCATGTGATCGCTTCGGTTTCTTCTTCGGGGGTGGTGAGTTGGCGCTTGATGGCAGTGGTGGTTACACCCATGCCGAGCGGCTTGGTGAGCACCAGTTTATCGCCAACGCTGGCCCCGCCCTTGGTGAGCGATTTAGCGGGATCGACGAAGCCAATCACGATCAGGCCATATTTAGGTTCGTCATCCTGG
>JBNKDB010000124.1:0-4388 GCA_050288045.1 Anaerolineales bacterium
ACCTTGGTGTTGGAAGACCTTTCAGGTATCCGAAACAAGCGCCGAGGCAAGAAAATGAACAAGTGGCTGGGCTCATGGCCTTTCTATCAGTTCGAGACATTTCTTGCCTACAAAGCGGAAGCGTTGGGTAAAGAGGTGGCATTCGTAGATGCACGCTACACCAGCCAGAAGTGCAGTCAATGTGGTCACATCTACAAAGGTAATCGCCAGCACTCCCGCTTCCGTTGTGTTCGCTGTGGCTTTCAGGCTCATGCCGATGTCAACGCAGCGATCAACATTCGAGACACCTACATTCTCTTTGCTGCCGAAAGGTCGGTAGAGCAGGCTGCTGTCAATCAGCCGAATGCGACGAACTATAGTTCAGTTGCAAGCCACCGGGCTTGTCCCGGTGGTCATTGACGCCCATACACTAAGGCGTAACAGCGATCGTTTTTCTCTGGGGCAAGTCCGGGTCTGCTGATGAACTCCCTACCATCACCTGAATTTGTCCTTCTTCGACAACCCAGGCTTGTTGAGTTGCATCCCAAAAGGCCAAATCGCGGCCTGACAGTGTCAGCTTGACGGTTTGGGTTTCTCCCGGTGAGATGGCAATGCGCTGAAAACTTTTCAGGGCTTTATGGGGCCTATCAATTGCTGAATTGAGATGTCGGACGTACATTTGAACGACTTCCTCGCCAGCGCGGGAGCCAGTGTTCTTCACCTCTACGCTGATCTCGATCGAGTCTTGCAACTCGATGATATCGGAACTTGTTCGCAAGTTTTTATACTCGAAAGTGGTGTAGCTCAAGCCATAACCGAAGGGATACAAAGGCTCGCCCCTGAAATATAGATAGGTTCGGTTGTTACGAATGTTGTAATCCAGCAGCGGTGGAACCTGGTCAAGGGATTGAGGCCACGTTTGCACAAGACGCCCGCCGGGATTGTAATCACCAAACAGGACATCGGCCAGTGCGTTCCCCATTTCCTGACTGTTGTGGGTCATATGTACGATGGCGGGGAGGTTTTGCTGTGCCCATTGAATGGCATAAGGGAAACTGGATACCAACACCATCACCGTATGTGGATTGGCTGCATAAACTTGCTGGATTAATGCTTCGTCTTTGGGCTCCAGCGTGATCGTCCGCCGATCAATCCCCTCCCTTCCTTCGCTAGGGTAGCGCGGAACCGCCCAACCCAGGTTACCGCACACAGGATGGTTGCCTATCACGACAATGGCAACATCAGCTGCGTGGGCTAAATCGACCGCGGCATTATCTGTATTGTCGACTGCATAATCGACGATGATGCCCTCCCCCACTTTTTCCCGGATGCCCTTGAGCGGTGTAATCACATATGGCGGGGTGCCGCTGTACCAGTCCAGGAGCACTTCATCAGCATATTCACCAATTACAGCAATTCGCTTGAGTTGGTTTGCATCCAGAGGTAATTGCTCTCCTTCGTTTTTGAGCAGAACGATGGATTTTTGGGTCACCCGCCGGGCAAGGGATTGGTGGGGCTCGGTTGTCCAGGGAGGTTCGGTTGTTATCCGGGTATAGGGAACGCGCTCTGGCGGATCGAAGAGGCCCAACCGGAGCATGATGCGAAGATTGGGACGGAGAGCCTGATCGATTTCGGCCATCGTCAGCAGATTGTCTTCTAATGCTTCCATTACGCCGTTGGTATACAGATCATCCAGAAACTGAGTGATGCCCGCCTTGATGCAGGCTGCTGAGGCCGCTTTGTTGTTGGCATAATAATGATGCTCTGATACCAGCAGACCCAGCGCGCCGCCGTCCGTGCAGACGATGCCATCTACTCCCCACTCCCCAATGGCGACGTCTTTAACGATAGGATGTACGGTACATGGGATGCCGTTATAGGCATTGTATGCCGTCATAAAACAAGCCGCCCCACTTTCAAAACCCATCCGAAACGGAACAGAGTAATATTCACGGAAGTCCCGCTCATCAAAATTAGATGAAGAATGCGCGCGCGTATCTTCATTACTGTTAGCCAGAAAGTGTTTAAGAAGAGCAGCAGTCCGCAGGTATTTGGGATGATCCCCCTGTAAGCCTCGAACAAAAGCCGCAGTCAGAACGCCATTCAGATATGCGTCTTCGCCATAACACTCCTCAGTGCGTCCCCAGCGGGGATCCCGCCCCAGATCGGCGTTGGGAGCTCGAACAACCAATCCCCCCCGGTTGAGGCGATGATAAATGTAACGAAACTCAATGGCCTCGGCCTCAGCCGCCTGCCTGACGATTTCAGGATCCCAGGTTTCACCTAGACCAATCGCCTGGCAGAATTGGGTCGTTGGGATTGGGCTATGATCGCCATCCCAGCGCGCCCATTCACCCGGCCCGCCCATCGCCGCGCCATGATAGCCTTCTACCTGGCCTGCGGTCCGGATGCCCAGGCGGGCAATGGTCTTCTCCGGATTATCCAATAACAAGATTTTTTCATCTGGCGTCAATAAAGTAAGCAGATTGTCGATTCTTGCCTCGCTGGGCAAGTCAGGGTTTTGGAACGGGTAAGTTTTAGCTGGCTGGTCAGGGGAGGGTGAGGCGGATTGAGGCATTAGGTTGCTCCTTTTCTTGATGAAGGAATCAACGAGATTGGGTGGTGGTTTAGAAGTAAGTTGTGGTGGACAAGCTTGCAAACTTGTCCAACGAGCTTACTCGCTTATTATCTAATTTAATTGGCTTTGTAAAGTTTTTAAGTCGCTTGGAGGGGCTATCGGAATAGTTTATGTAGCTGTAGGCTGGCCAAGTACTTACATAATAAACTTCAGATTATTAAAGTCCTTACGAAGGTGCACGTATATAATATCATTACTCTTAGTCAAATATTGTCAGGCTCTAAAGAACTGACCCTCACAAGGTTTTGCAGAGAGTGGAGGCCAAAGGGCTAGAGTATGCGAAATAAGTCCATGGCTCATAACCCGAAGGTCAGAGGTTCTCTTCCGCCCCGCTACTGGAGAAAAAGAGACACGATATCTTGTTAGTATATGGCGGTTGAGTTCTTGGTTAGTAACACCTAAAATAGCGTTATACTTATTACACTTAATGTATAACAGGGAGCTGTTATGCCTACCCTAACAATTTCCAGTAAAGGCTGGGTCGTAATCCCTGCCGAATTAAGAAAAAATATCAGCTTACACCAGGCACTGAGGTTATTATCGTTGATTATGGTGGTGTGCTGTCGATTGTTCCAGTCGATAAAGACCCAATTAAAAAAGGGCGCGGTTTACTCAAAAACCTGCCTGGTTTGACGGATGATCTGTTGAAAGAACGCACCCAGGAACATGAACGCGAAGATTCCGATGGCTAGACGGAATGATTGATTTCCCCATTAATGTCCTGGACAGTTTTGCATTTTGCTTATCTGACCGATGAACCCTCTGCAGCGCGTATCGAAAAATTATTCGAAGACGCAAAGAATGCAGAATGGCGCTTGCTGCTACCACTGATCAATCTTGGAGAAATTCTTTACATCACAGAGCGCAGAGGCGGCGTAACCAATGCACAAGAAACATTGACTCTACTGCGGCAACTACCCATCGAGATCTTGCCCGCCGATGAACAAGCTGTTTATTCAGCCGCGCACATCAAAGCGAACCACTCCTTATCGTATGCAGACGCCTTTGTTGTTGCTGCTGCTTTGAGGCAAGGCGCTGTTGTTCTTACGGGGGATCCTGAATTTCAGTCAGTTAAAGAATTAATCGCCATCGAGTGGCTGGATTAAAACGCTGAAAAGGTTTAGTGTATCCTTGATGTGCCCCTAGCGAAGATACTCCCAAAAAAACAAGTTCAATCCTCAAGTCGGGCGCGCACGTCCGCGAAGAGCGCGCCGAGTGTAGCCGCCCCGGCGGGGCCGAGCGCGTCACGCGCCTGGATAAAGGCATGCACCATCGCTGCTCCTTCCCGGTTCCCCTGGCCCATCAACACTGCCGCGCCTGCCGAGAGCTGCTCGCGGGCCTGCGCCCGGTCGATCTGCATGACCAAACCACCTTGGGCGAGTTGCTGCGAGATGATGTCATTGACCGCGTAGGCCGAGAGCGCGCCATAGAAGCGAGGTTGATCGGGCAGCGCGACCGTATGCGCCGTTAACCCCACCTGGCGCGCACCTTCCACGACCTGCTCCACCAGTTGGTCACCGGCCTGCCAGCCAACGCGACGCGCAGCGCCAACATCCGGGGCGACACCAGACGTAAAACCCTGACCGAACAAGGCCTGCTTCACCGCACCGGTCGCCACCACTGGCGCCGATACCTGCCGCGCGGCAGTCGCAGGCATAGCCCCTGCGGGGTGAACCAGTTGAGCCTCAGCCGCGGCAATCTCCTTATTGAAAGGTCCCGCAAAAGCCGTCGCCGCGGCGCGCAACACCGGGTCCTGTCCCACCAAAGCCCG
>JBNKDB010000125.1:0-3432 GCA_050288045.1 Anaerolineales bacterium
GGCCAGCAGCAGCGCGCCGCCATTGCACGCGCCCTGGCGAACGACCCGCCCATCGTGGTCGCCGACGAGCCGACCGGCAACCTGGACTCCAAGACCGGTGCAGCCGTTTTCGATATCTTCACCAACCTGGTCGAAACGGGCAAAACCGTGATTATGGTTTCGCACGAAGCCACCCTGAGCGAGATCGTACACCGTTCCATCGTCTTGGTAGATGGCATAATCGTCGAAGATGAGCGCACGAGGGTAGCCGCATGAGCACGACCTGGTCTAAAGTCTGGCGGGACATCCGCCAAAACAAATTGCGTACGGTTTTCGTCGTAATTTCGATTGCGATTGGCGTTTTCGCGGTGGGTACGGCAGCCAGCGCGCGTGCCGTGGTCCGTGAACAAATGATGGCCGAAAACGCGCTTCGCAACTACGCTCATCTCGAATTTTACGGCGGCCCCATCGAACCCAGTATGGTACGCGACATCGAATCCGGCCCCAATGTAGCCGTCGCCGAGAGTGAAGTCTACGCTACGGGATTGAACACCAGTTGGCGGCTGGAAAATGAAGCCGAGTGGCATACCGGCGGACTGCTGGCCCGCGAAGATTTCAACAGCCAACAAATCAGCCTGGTGATGCTGGATGAGGGGCGTTGGCCCGGCAAAGACGAAGCCATCATCGACCGGCAAACGGCGCGCCACTTCGGCATCAAAACCGGCGATACGATCATCTTCCGCTACGGCAGCAAAGAGCAACGCCTGCCGGTCACGGGCATTGGCATCCACCCGGACGTGATGTCCGTCGCCCTCACCAACTACGGCACCTTCCTGGTGACCTACGAGACCGCCCAACGCATCAGCCCGAACATGGCCTACAACCAACTCAACGTGCAGCTCCAGAATTACAGCCAGGAAGCTGCCGAGGAAGCCGGATTGTGGATCGAGAAAAAACTTGAAGCCATGGACGCCGGGCACAACGGCTTTAGGATCATCCAGCCGGACATTCCCGAGCGCCTGGACGACCTGGACAGCACTACCTTCATCTTGATTATCGCCGGGGGCCTTTCACTAGCGCTCAGCACGTTCCTGATCATCAACACGATCAATGCCCTGCTGGCCCAACAGATCTGGCAGATCGGGGTGATGAAAGTCGTCGGTGCAACCTTCTGGCGCGTACTGCGCACCTATATGGCCACCGCCCTGCTCTATGGCCTCTTCGCCCTGGTGATCGCCGTGCCGTTGAGCGTGGTCGCCGGCAACGCCCTGACGCATTGGATGATGGAATTCCTGGTGAACGTACCGGCAACCGGATTCGCCTTCTCCTCCAGCGCCATCCTTATCCAGGTGGTCGTCGCCTTGGTAATCCCGCTGATCGCTGCCGTCTTGCCCGTGATCCACAGCGCCCGGCTCACGCCGCAGCAAGCGATCAATAAATACGGTATCGGTTCCGGCTTTGGCCGTGGCTGGCTGGATCGGTTGGTCGGCAAGGTACGCAATCTGCCCATCCCGGTGGCCTTTGGGCTGCGCAATCTCTTCCGGCGCAAGCTGCGCACCGTGCTTACCCTGCTGGCGCTGATCGTTGGCAGCGTGCTCTTCATCGTGATCGTGACCATGAACGCCACCCTTTGGAACACCTTTGACGAGTTGATGAAAGACTTCGGCGACTTCGATGTCATGGTCTCTTTTGAACAGCCCTATCGCGTCAACCAACTACTTGAAGTCACGGAAGATCTCCCCGACATTGCCCTGGCCGAAGTGCGCGCGATTACCCTTGCCAACCTGACCTTGAGCAATCACGAGGTGCGCGAAGTCTGGATGGACGGCCTCCCTCTCGATTCAGACTACTTCACGCCGCGCATCGTTGCCGGACGCCAGTTGCAGCCCGAGGAAGATTACGCCATCCTGCTCCATCAGGAGCTTGCCGATGAACTGGGTTACAAAATTGGCGATACGATCCCACTCCAGATCAGAGGCCGCGAATCAGTCTGGACGGTGGTCGGTCTGACCACCAACGTCTCTGAGGATAACTACGTTCCCTTCGCTACCCTCGCCAAAGAGATGGGCAGCGTCGAACGCGCCTCCCGCCTGATGATCGTCACCGCCCAACATGATGAAGAAAGCCAGAAAGCGGCCGTCGAACACCTGCGCCAGGCCTACAGTGCCAACAACCTCAAAGCCAACAGTATCATCAACGTCAACGAATACCGCGAGATGATCGAAACAGTCTATAACTTCTTGATCTACCTGCTGCTCGTGATCGCCATCCTATCGGCAGTGGTAGGCAGCATTGGCCTGATGGGGGTGATGTCGATCAATGTGCTCGAACGCAGCCGTGAGGTCGGTGTGATGCGCGCCACCGGGGCGACCGCCCGCACCATTCACCGCATCTTCATCCTGGAAAGCGTCTGGATAGCCGTGATTAGCTGGGTCATTGCCGTAATCATCAGCTACCCGCTTTCCTACGTGATCAGTTCCGCGCTCAGCGAACAGGCCTTCGAGGGCGCAGCCGCATTCCAATTCTCATATGGCGGGGCGTTGCTCTGGCTGCTGATCCTGATCGGTGTCTCCATCATCGCCAGCCTATGGCCTGCCTCACGCGCCACCAAAGTCAGCGTCCGTGACGCCCTGGCCTACGAATAACACAATCACCTAACAAAAAGAGACCTGTCAGCTTTTATCGCTGACAGGTCTCTTTATTTTCTAAGCTATGAAGCTCAATCCCCCATCGCCGGTTCGGCGTCGATTGCCATTTCTGTTTCGGCCACTGCCAGACGCTCACGCGTCACTAGATGCAGCAACAGGAAACCGGCCACCGACAGCGCCGCAACAATGCCGCCGCCGTACCATATCCAATTTGGGTCGTACTTATCCATAATAACACCCGCCAACCATGGTCCAATCGCGTTAGGGAGTGCCCATGACAGCCCAAACACTGCCATATAACGGCCGCGCATGTCCTCTGGGGCCAGCTTGGCAACGAAAGCCGAACTGACCGGCATCACCACCATCTCACCGAAGGTGATGATGATCATCGCCAATAGCAGCAATAAGTAACCAGCTACGAATCCGTACATGGTAAAACCAATCATGTAAAGCGTGGCTCCCAAGGCCATCATCAACAAAGGCGGACGCTTGCTCACCTTGCGGGTCACCCAGAACTGGAACAACACCACCGCGAAGGCATTCAAACTCATCAGCGAGCCGTAAATGTTGCTCTCCAGACCATGCACATCATTTAAGTAAATGGAGAGCGTATTGTAGAGTTGCAGGTAGACCAACAGCATCAAGATTGACGCCCCCAAAAAAGCGATGAAAATCTTATCAGCCAACACCTTTAAGTAACCCAATAATGTGACGCCAAAACTCTCCTGCTCGATTTCTTCAGTACTCTCCGGTTTGGTTTCCGGAATGCGCACTAGAATGATGGCAGCCATGATCAGGCTGGTGA
>JBNKDB010000126.1:0-5162 GCA_050288045.1 Anaerolineales bacterium
CCCACCGGTGGCTCCCCAGTTGTATACGCCGAGCGCAAAGGCAAGAACGATAAAACGCTGCTTTTCTACAACCACTACGACGTGCAACCGGCCGAGCCGCTTGAATTATGGGACAGTCCCCCCTGGGAAGCCACCCTGCGAGACGGTAAACTCTACGCCCGTGGCGTAAGCGACGATAAAGGCCACCTCACCAGCCGTCTGTTTGCCATCGACGCTATCCTCGAAGCGGATGGTGAATTGCCCTGCAACGTCAAATTCCTGGTCGAAGGCGAAGAAGAAGTTGGCAGTGTTCACCTGCCCGAATTCATCGCCGCCAATACCGAAAAATTGGCCGCCGATGTTTGTGTATGGGAATTCGGTGGTGTCGATCACCGTGAAGTGCCCATGCAACACCTCGGCCTGCGCGGCATCTGCTACGTAGAGCTTTCCGCCGAAACCGCCACAACGGACGTACACTCCGGCCTGGGCGGCTCTATCTTTCCCAATGCCGCCTGGCGGCTGGTTTGGGCGTTGAACACGCTCAAAGGCGAAGACGAGCGCATTCGCATCCCCGGGTATTATGACAACGTTGCCCCACCCAGCGAACGTGACATCGAATTGATTGCAGCCCTGCCGGAAGTAGCTGATGAATACAAATCGCGCTATGGTGTCGACCATTTCCTCAAAGGTGTCACCGGCGGTACCGAATTACAAATCCAACAAGTCTTCGAACCGACCTGTACGGTTTGCGGCCTGACCTCCGGCTACCAAGGCCCTGGCTCCAAAACCGTGCTTCCCGCAAAAGCCTCCGCCAAAGTTGACTTTCGCCTGGTGCCCAACCAGACCATCGAAGAAGTGCTCACCAAGCTACGCGCCCATCTAGACGCCGAAGGCTTCGAAGATATCCAGATCGAATTCATGGGTGGTGGCCCGGCCGGACGCACCGATCCCGATGATCCCTTCGTGCAGTTAGTCGTCGATGCCGCCACCGATGTCTACGGCATGCCTATGCAGATCGACCCCATGGTGGGTGGCTCCGGCCCCAATGCCGCATTCCTGCAATACCTGAAACTGCCTATCGTCAGCGCGGGCGTGGGGTATCCGGGTGCAGGCGCGCACGCCCCCAACGAAAACATGCGCCTCGACCTGTACGTCAAAGGCGCCCAACATATCGTTCGTATCTTGAAAGAATACGGAGAATAACCCTCTTTCAAACAATGCAAAAGGCCGGGCTTGAAGCCCGGCCTTTTTACTTTCAATCCTGTTTTAGCGGCGCAAACAGCAATTCCAGTTGTTTTGCTCCCTGATGATCGGTCACTGCCAACACCTCATCCCCAGCTTCCAGGGTAGAAAGGCCATGCGGGACAACGATCTTTCCCTTACGGAGGATCGCTGCAATCACGCAGTTCTCCGGCAAATCCAACTCCCGAATCTCCATACCAATCGCCCAGGCATCTTCAGGGATTTTTTCCTCGACCACCGAATAATCACCGCGGTGCAGCTTCAACAAGGTCATCATGTCACCCATCGACATTTCTTCCTGGATCAGGCTACCCAGGATGTCGGCCTGATTGACGGCCACATCCACGCCCATTTCGGGGGTGAACAGCCAGGCATTACGCGGCTCGTTCACCCGGGCGATCACCCTGGGAACATCGAACTGGAAACGCGCAAAACTGGCAATGGACAGGTTCTGCGAGTCCCTGGGCATTACTACGGCGACCACGTCTGCGGCTTCGATTCCGGCCGCGGCCAACGCCTGTGGCTGAGTTGGATCGCCCTCCACAATCACTTCGGTTGGCAGCAAGCCATGTAAGCGTTCCAGAACCGCCGGGCGGTTGTCAAGGATATGGATCTTATATCCTTGCTCCAACATATCCAGAGCGAGTTGGCTGCCCAATCGCCCACCTCCAATAACCAAAAGGAACATCTTTTTAGCCATTTATTTCCGTCCTTGCACCCAGGTATCGATATGTTTAATATCGCGCGACAACACGCTGATCACAATCAGGTCACCCTTTTCCAATTGTTCATCGGCCTGGAAAAGATTGGCACTGCCACCGCGGATAACCGCGGCAACCTTGACCGGCAGCGACGTTTCGAGCGCGGCGACTTCCATTCCACTGGCGTGATCGGGCACAAGCACCTCCAACAAAGTAGCACCACCATGCCCGATCGTCGTCAGTGGGATCACGCCGGGATGCGTAAGTAATTGCTCGATCCGGCGTGCGCCCCATGAAGCCGACGCCACCGCCTGGATACCCAGCTCCTCGAAAACAGATAGCCGCAACGGGTCATACACCCGTGCGACCACATTAGGAATTTTGTAAATGTGACTGGCCAGTCTGGCAACGACAAAATTGGTCGTGTCGTCCGAGGTCACCGCGGCCACGCCCTCAGCCTCATTGATCCCGGCGCGTTCCAGCACAGAGCGATCCAACGGGTTGCCGCGAATCGTCAAGCCGTGGAATTCATCCTCCAGGCGCACGAAAGATTCCCCGGTTTCATCGATCAGGGTAACCTCATGCCCCTGAGCAGAAGTTCCCATAGTCAGTTCAGCGCCGAAACGCCCCGACCCAACAACGATTAATTTCATTTTGCAATCTCCATATCCTGCACACTTTGCAATTGGAAAGGCACGTCCGTTACCACCGTACCGCGCCGGAAGATCAGCGCCAACCGCAGCAGCATCGCGGTTTGGTTATGGAGCACATTTTCCCACCAGTGTGCCGCGATGAACTGTGGCATCACCACAGTAGTGATGTCATGTGGCCCGCGTTCTGCATCGATCCGATCCAGATACTCCAACAACGGCCCAATGATCGAGCGATATGGTGAAGGCAAAACTTCCAGGCGGATACCATCCCCCCAGCGTTCCCATTTCGCCTTGATCGTTTCAGTTTCATCAGGATTGATATCCACCAATACCGCAGTAACATCCACCGATAAATTCTTCGCATAATGCAGCGCATACAGTACACCGCGATGAATCCCACCGACCGGTACGATCACACGGTGGCGGCGAATAGCCGGAGGCGCACCGTATTCATCCAGAGACAACTGTCCGGCCACGCTCTGGTAATGTTTGTGGACTGCCATGAACGCCCATACAGTCAGCGGGATCAGCACGATTACCACCCAGGCCCCCTGGGTAAAGCGGGTAACGATCACCACGGACGAAACCACCAACGTTGCCAGGGCTCCAATGCCGTTGAATACCATCGACTGTTTCCAACCTTCGGTGCGCAAACGCCACCAATGGATCACCATGCCGCCCTGCGAAAGCGTAAAGCAAATGAAAACACCCACTGCGTACAAAGGCAGCAAGCGGTGCGTATCACCGCCAAAGCCGATCAGCAGCAATCCAGACAGCACGCCGAGTGCGATGATGCCGTTCGAGAACACTAACCGGTCGCCCAGGCTTGACAACTGTCGGGGCAAATAGCCATCCTTGGCAATCAATGAAGCCAATCGCGGGAAGTCAGCGAAAGAAGTATTTGCAGCCAGAACCAGTATCAGGGCTGTGGCAAGCTGCACGGCAAAATAAGCCGCGCCCTCGCCGAATACCGCTCGCCCAATTTGCGAAAGCACAGTTTCGCTGTGGACCGGCACCGCACCGATAGCATTTGCCAACAAGGAAATCCCCAGGAACATGGCGGACAAAATCCCGATCATGGCGATCAATGTCTTCCCGGCATTATCGGATTCCGGCGGCTTGAAAGCCGGAATACCATTACTGATCGCTTCAACACCCGTCAAGGCCGTACACCCGGCAGAGAACGCCCGCAACACCAGAAACAACGTCAGGGCATGGGCAGGCTGGATAAGCTCTCCCTCAACAACTTCTACCGGAAGCAACGTGCCGGTTGCCATTTTATATATCCCGGTAATCAAGAGCACCGCAATACCAGCAATGAATAAATAAGTCGGCACCGCAAAGATGGTTGCCGACTCACGTACTCCGCGTAGATTGATGATCGTGATCATCGCAATTAGAAACACTCCGATGATCACCCGGTACGGGAATAATGCTGGAAACGTGGAATACATCGCGCCTACCCCAGCTGCCACCGAAACCGTGACCGTCAGGATGTAAGCAATCATCAATGCGCCGCCGGCTACCAAACCGGGCAAAATTCCCAGGTTGTCCTTGGAAACAATATACGCACCGCCTCCATTGGGATACGCATGAATGGTCTGGAAGTACGACGCACCAACGATGAACAGCAATACCACAATTGCCCCGGCAATCGGCAACGTCAGTCGCGTGCCGGATGTGCCAGCCAGGATCAGAATAAACAAAATTTCTTCCGTAGCATACGCCACAGAAGAAAGGGCGTCGGAAGAAAACACCGCTAATGCCTTAACCTTGGTTATCCGTTGGTGCTGGGCCTCATAGGTTGCCAGCGGATCACCAAGGATCAATCTCCACAGATTCATTGGTCTATCTACCATTTAATCACTCCTGACATAAAAAAACCGCCCCGGTTATCGCACAACCCGTTGGGCGAGAATACTGGTGAATTTTAGTCAGCCAGAGTGCGGCTGTCAAGACTTACAAATTCACAATTTTGGCAGGCTTTACCCAATTCAGATTAAGTGGGGTGCGTCTTTTGCTGTTCTCTATTGTACTTCAATACCAGTTCCCCCTGTTCCCGAACTCGCTTCCAGGCAGCTTCGATTCCATGTAGCTCCTGCTCACTTTCGGGCAATTCTCCATAGCGCACGCGCACGTACGCATCGGTCATTAACTCGACTTCAGTGTAATGCATCGGGAACAGCATCTTCAAGGTCGGCAAATATTCATTCGGAGTCTGCGCTTCCGGCCGGGGCGCTTCGAGCCGCTCACATAGCAGCATCAACTTTGCATAGATGCGTCGGATGCGCGCTGCGGCCAACACCCGTCGATCCCTCTGTAAGCCCCTGATTCCGCGTAATCTTTCAGCTGCTTTTTGTGCCCGATCCAGGATTGCCTTCCGCAGCATTTCCAGCAAATCATCCGCGCCTTCCACCGAACTGCGTTCTTCATCGATTGATCGCGCGACATCTCGCTCACTGAAGATCTTCTTTCCAGCGATCCAGAATATAAACACAATTCCTCCCACCAGGAAGAGCCACAGCACATAACGTCGCAACCGCACAAAAGCCATCAACCAGGCTTCTAAATTGAAACGCTGCAAGAA
>JBNKDB010000127.1:0-4043 GCA_050288045.1 Anaerolineales bacterium
CGATCGCGCCGCCGGAGCGGGTGCCCGTCATCGAAGGAGAGACATAGATCCCGCCGGGCCAGTCGGTGTAGGCGAAGAACTGGTGCCGTCTGAGCTCAGGCGAATTGTAGAGGACCACCGAGGCCCCCTTGGCGGCGTAGCCGTACTTGTGCAGGTCGGCGGAGATCGAGGTCACACCGGGGACGCGGAAATCGAAATTGGGGACGGGGTACCCCAAACGCTGCAAGAAGGGCAGCATAAAACCCCCCATGCAGGCATCGACGTGGAAAAGTAAATCGTGTTCCCGGGCGACCTGCCCCAGGGCAGCAATCGGGTCGAGGATGCCGTATGGGTAACAGGGTGCCGAGCCGACCAGCAGGATGGTATTCTCGGTGATCGCCTCCTGGACGGCGCCTACATCGACTTGAAAATTTTCGTCCAGTGGGGCACGCACGATCTTTACATCGAAGTAGTGAGCGCCTTTTTCGAAAGCGGGGTGGGCGGTAACCGGCAAGATGACCTCGGGGTGGGTGATCTCCGGCCGGTAGAGGCGGGCGTAATCGCGGGCGGTCTTGATGGTAATCATGCAGCTTTCGGTACCGCCGGAGGTCATGTTCCCGGCGGCGTTGTCCCCGGCGTGGAACAGGTCCAGCGCCATATTGACGACTTCAGCTTCGAAGTGGCGCAGGCTGGGAAAGGCGGTGGGGTTGAGGCCGTTTTCCGAGAAGAACATGGTGTAAGCGGCTTTGATGACTTCGTAGGCTTCCTCCCCGGCGTGATATACCAGGCTGAAGGCCTTGCCTTGCTGCCACTGCACATCGCGCTGGCGTAGTTGCTGCATGGCCGCGATGACCTCGTCTTTGGGGGTGCCCTGGGTGGGAAATCCGGTTCCGGCCTTCCGGTGGTTACGCTTCGCTGGCATTACTACCTCCCGGCAATTAAAGGGGTGGGGTACCCGTAAGGCTACGGGTACCTCTTGCTTATTCTATTAGTATAGACTGAAATTGAGGCAAATAGTTGCAGGAGTTGGTGTGGAGATGCTTATTTCCCTATCAGCACTTTTTTCAAGGCCTGGGCTTCTGCCTGGAGTTCTGGGCTTTCTGACTCACCGGAGCGCCGGACGGCCAGGACCTGCTTGAGACGGTCGTGTACTGCTTCGGTCAGTGGGTAACGCCAGGCAAAGATCAGGGCGAGCAGCAGCAGGACAATTGGTACGATGGCAAATACGACCCGTAAAACAAGGATAAATTCCGGCGATTGGGGCTGCTCGATCAGCCGGGTAGCACCGTCGACGACTTCTTCGATGGGCGCGGCGTAACCGGCGACGGTGATGGCCTGGGTAACCAGAAAAATGGCAATCGCCGTGCTGAACTTGCGCATGAAGGTCACCAGCGCTGCAAAAATGCCCTCGCGGCGCTGCCCGCTCTGGAGTTCGTCCACATCGGGAATGTCGGGGAAGATGGCGTAGATCATGATAATGATGCCACCGGTGCCCAGACCGACCACAACGGCGAATACGTAGACGACGAAATTGGGGCTGGTGGGGGTGATCAGGAAACTGAACAGCATGGCTCCTATCCAGATCAGCGCGCCGACGATATAGCCGGTGCGTTTGCTGGTGCGCTTGCTTAACCAGACATAGAAAGCCAGCGAAGCCACCTGCGAAACCAGTAGTGTGCCGCTGACGTATTGGGCCTCACCACCGCGCCCCAGGTAGTATTTCATGTAATACACCACGATCGAACTGACCGTGTCCATAGCGGTGAAGGCCAGCAGGTACATCAGCAGCGCCATTACGAACGTGCGTATGCCAAAAGGTTCGATGAAACCCTCTCGCCAGTTGAATTTTTCGGGCGGTTTTTGGAATTCGGGACGTTCTTTGACCGTAAGGATGGTGGCGATAAAGGGCAATGCAAAGAAAGCACCAAAGACCAATCCCATGACAATGTAGCCTTGATGGACGTCGTTGAAACGGCCGACGATCTCCAGGGGCAGCAGGGCGGCCAGGATCGAGGCGACCGTCGAGAAGAAGATGCGCGCCGAACTCAAGGCGGTGCGCTCGTCGTAGTCCAGGGTGAGTTCGGATTGCAAGGCATTGTAATTGAGCATCACGATGCTGACCACGGTGGAGAAGAATAGATAAGAAAAGACGACAAAAATGAAGCGCCCGATTTCCGATTGAACGTCGATAGGGTAGAAGAGGGCGAAGAAAGACAGGAAGATGAGCGGGATACCGGCCAGCAGGTAGGGCTTACGGCGTCCCAAGCGTGTGCGTGTACGATCGGCAATAATGCCTTCGAAAGGGTCGGTGATCGAATCGTAGACTTTGCTGATCAGGATCACAAAACCGGCCAGTTCGGCATTGATGCGTACCACGTCGGTAAGGAAGATCAGATAATAGAAGCTGATGACGACGCTGGAGCCACCGCCGTAGATGTCGCCTAGGCCGTAACCGATCTTTTGCCAGAAACTGAGTTTCTCCGATGCGTTTACTTGGGACATGGATGCTCCTTGATGAACAATATACCTATTGGGTTTTATTGCTGATATTCAGAAGAAGCTAGATTTCGCTTTCTTTTTTTACCACAGAGACGCGGAGGCACAGAGTTTTTGAACTTTTTCTCAGCGCCTTTGCGGCTCTGCGGTAAATATTTTTTATTACAGGGACACGGTTACATCTAAGTGCCCGGTATAAAGCCTTCACTGCGCAGGATGCCTTTGAGGGCCTGGTGGGCGTCAACGATGGCTTTCTCGCGCCAGCGGGTTTCGGAGGGGTAGAACAATTCCAGGTAATCGCGCTTGACCTGGGCGGCAATGCGCTCGCTTTGTGCGCCCCACCAGTAGAGTTGGTTATCTAGCATGGATGTCCGCATGGCGCGGATGGTCTGCCAGAGCGAATCGCCGTAGGTTCCGAACTCGAAGGCGTTGGCGTAGTAATGCTTCTGGGGATGATTTTGCTGCATCCAGGCGTAGAAATGGTCGATCATGTCTCCGTAGATGGCGTAGAATTCGTCTGGGTCGGTCTTGACCACGGAGGGGTAATCGAACTTTTCGATGTATTCTTCGGAAGGCTTGGGTTCGTGGACGGAATTGACCAGGCTCATCTGGTAGCGCGGGCCGTAGCCGGTGTGCATATCCAGGTGCAGAATGGCTTCATAGGCGGGGACGAATTGTTCGTATAGCCCCATAATTGTGGTAGTTTCTTCCTGGTAGCCCGTGCCACCGTAATAGGTGCCCTTGGGGTGCTGATATTGCCCCAGCAGGACGGCTTTGGATAATTGGCCCTGCTGGCCGCGCAGCGCGTAGCCCAGGATGGTGAGCAGGTGGGTGAGCTTGCGCCAGGCCAGGTTCTTGACCGGCTTTTCCGGTTTGAGGAAATCTTCCAGTTCAGTATAGGCTGAATTTTCCAGCCTTCCAAATTTATCTGCGGATTCCAGGAAGTTGCGGTTGAGGTCGACATTGTTGGCGTTGGTGCGCCGCCGGTTTTGCATGCCCCAGGGGTTGATGGCATGCAGCAGTACGATCCCGGCCGTGCGCGGATCGATCTGCGGCAGGTAAACGTCGATGAAGAATTGCAGCACGGCCGAACCAACGAAGCCCTCGATGCCGTGTTCACCGGTGGTGAAGATCAATAGCTTCTGCTTGTTTTCCAGGGCGTCGGCGGCAATCCAGTCGATGGTTAGGTCTTCATCACCGGCCAGACGGTGGCTGTGCAGGGCGGCACCCGGCCACAGTTGCTGGATAGTGTCTAAGTTTTGGCGGAAGCGTTCCCGGGAGAATTCGTAGCTGTCGGGGAAGAGTTGGAGAACGTCTTGCATGGGGATACTCCTAGAAGGGACCGTAGCCAATCGAAACGGCCAGCCATAAGAAGAAGGCGGTGACGACGATCACGGCGATCCACAGCGGCAGAGTCCAGCGCATCCACTTCGCATAGTCGATGGTCGCCAGCCCCAGGGCAATCAACAGTACGGGGTTAGTGGGATAGGCCATGTTGGATAAGCCGTCCCCAAAGCAGTAGGCGGTGACGGCCACCTGACGGTTGACGCCGACCAGATCGGCCAGGG
>JBNKDB010000128.1:0-10067 GCA_050288045.1 Anaerolineales bacterium
GAGAAGACCCCCTCCCCCAGCCAAGCAGCGTACTTCAACATGCTGAGCGAAAAGGTCGACGAAGTGCTCTCCACGCTCTCCCCACGCGAAGCCCGCATCCTGCGGCTGCGCTTCGGCCTGGAAAATGGGCGCACCTATACGCTCGAAGAAGTTGGCGAGAAATTCGGCCTGACCCGCGAACGCATCCGCCAGATCGAAGGCAAGGCACTGCGCCGCCTGCGCCACCCAATGCGCGCCCGCCAATTGCGCGAATACCTCTAGACGCAAGTTAGCAAAAAGCGACACCGGCAATCAAACTGCCGGTGTTTTTTTATTTCTATTGCAATTTTTTGTACTGTGATTTATCGATTCCGGCGTCTTGTTTCTCTTTGCGATATGCCAACAAGCCCGAAATCACGCCCCCCAGGATCAACACCAGAATGTCATCTTCCGGCCCAAAGATCAAATCCGGAATGATGGCATAGATACCGGCCAAAATCGCCGGGAACCAGGAATAATCCCGCACCTTCAAGAACCAGTAAATTGAAATCGCAAAGAAAAAGACGAATATCCCAACTGCCAGGATGATGACAATCCGCGAATTGAGTCCCGGCACTTCACCACTGAACCATTGCACAACTGCATTGAATCCCCCGGCCAATAGCGTCAAGACTGAAAGCGCCAATGCTGCAAATAGGAATAAGAACCCCAGGCAAGATTTTTGGCCGTTGGACATCAGCATACATCCTTATGGATCTCGATTATAAAACATCCTCATTATGGCAAAATAGCTGCCACGGGTCAAGGCTAAAACAAAAAAACCTCCCACAACTGATTGTGGGAGGTCAAAATGTATCATGCAGACAACTAGAAGGGCGTCTCACCCTGATTTTCGGTCACATAATAAGGATTGGTGCCTTCGGCATGTTCGGTCCTATCGAGTACGGTTTGAATGGTGGGCACACCTTCTTTGATGGCGGTTTCGATGCCGCTCTTCAGGGTCATGAACGACATGGCGCAGCCCTTACAGCCACCGCCCATTTCGATATAGGCCGTCTCCCCTTTCACGTCCAGCAATTCCACCCAGCCACCATGTGAAGCAATCGAAGGATTGATGTTCCGGTCGATCACCTTTTGGATCTCGACCGCTACCGGGTCATCCCATTCCTTGCTGGCGGGCAGGTTGTCATAGATCGTTTCAGGATATTTGATGCGGAAACCACCGCGGTATTTTTCTTCGTTGAAATCCACGGAAGCATTGTCCAGGATTGTGGCGCTCTGCGGATCGAAGACCAGGCGAAATGGGCCAGCATCCTGGAGCACATCTTCTTCAGGCACTTCATCTTCATCGACGAACATAAATTCCGTCTGATAGCCCGCTCCTTGAGCCGCCTGAATTGCAACGCGCACTGCCCGGCCAGGTTTGTTGGCCTTGGCAATCAGTTCAGCAATCTTGTCGATGGCAGCATCGGTAATCTCTAAAACGTGTTGGTACTCTTTAGATTCGGTCATTATGCACGCAACCTTTTCAAATCTACTAAAACTTGTATTTCCTCATCAGTAAATACGCATACAATATGAGTGACATACTTACCGAAGAACTGGCTATGAATGGTTGTGGAAAAGCATCTAAAACATAGCGGCAGTTCCTTCAAATTATACCCCCTCCAAATGATTAATGAGCGGGCAAATATAAATATCCCGTTAGAAATACAAATGCCCTCACATTCACAAAGTCATCACACTATTAAAACGCAAATGTACTGACAACGGGACAAGGATGTTGTACGATGGTATCAGAAGCATCCCTTACGCTCCCATTCTATTTAACTTCTGAGCATATCGTATGCATTTAATCACGCCTGAGAATTGAATGAACAAATACCAGGGAACCTTCAAGATTTTAATTAACTCAAGATATAATTACATTATCGAAACTACACTGATAGATAAAATATGACTGTCGTTCTAACCAAAGTCCGTGCCCCACAAAGGCGCAAAGATGTCCTCCGCCGCGTGCGTCTGATCGATGCACTCCACCAAAATCTCTACCGGAAATTAACTTTCGTCTCCGCTCCGGCTGGATTTGGCAAAACCACCCTACTAACAGACTTCGTTGGCGATGTTGACGCGCTGGTTTGCTGGTACAGCATCAGCCCAGACGACATCGACCTTGCCCCTTTTATGCAGCACCTGGTAGCTGCCTTTGCCCAAAACATCCCCAACTTCGGCGAACACATCCTCGAACAATTGAATTCAACGGCCGGTGCCATCGACCCGCGCGGTCTGGCCGTGGAACTGCTCAACGAGATTGAGACCAAAATCGATGATTTCTGCATTCTGGTATTGGACGATTATCACCTGGTTGGGGAAAACCGGGAGATCGTCAACCTGCTCGAAGCCATCCTGGATTTTCTACCCGACCAGGTGCGGATGGTAATCGGCTCCCGCAGCGTATATGGTATCCCCACAGCCAACCTATACGTCCGCGAAGAACTGGCAGTGCTCGGTGCCGAGCAACTTCGCTTCCGGGCGGAAGAACTGCAAGACCTGGTCAAACAAAATTATCGTTTCGAACTTACCGACCAGCGCGCCAAAGACCTGGCGGAGCGAGCCGATGGCTGGATCGTTGCCATTCTGCTGGCAATTCGCAATATGGAGCAAGGCGGTATCCCCAAGTTCGAAGGCGCTACCGATCAGGTTTATACCTTCCTGGCAGAAGAGGTGGTGAACAGCCAGCCGGAACATCTACGCCAGTTTTTATACGAAACTGCCATCCTGGATGAATTCGACGAGCAAGTCTGCCGGTTCGTGCTTGAGCAGTCCAGTGTCGGAGACCTGCTGAACGAATTGGAATCTCGCAATTTGTTCGTCTCTCGCATCGTCACCCAGGATGGGCACAGCTACCGCTATCACCAACTCTTCGCTGAATTCCTGCGCGACCAGTTGGCCAAGATCGACCCTGAACGCAAACAAGCCCTGCACCGCCGGGCAGCGATCTGGTACCGGGAACATGACGCCTGGGAAATGGCGATCCGGCACATGTTGGCCGCCGGTGAGCGGATCGAAGCTGCCGCCTGGATGGACAAACTTGCCAACCAACTCTTTGTAACCGGGCACCAGACCACCCTCTCCCAATGGTATGAAGCCCTCAACCAACCGACCGACATTCGTGTGCATGCCCCACGCTTGATCTTGAATCGCGCCAAGACACTGGTCAACCAAAGTGCCTTCGAAAGCGGAGAAGAACTGCTCGACATCGCGGAATCTGCCCTGGAGCAAGATGGCGACATCGAACAGGTTGCCAACGTTTCCGTCACCCGCGGCATCATCCGGCTCTACCAGGGCAAGTTCGGCGACGCGCTCCAACTTGCCGATCAGGCGCAAGGCCTGCTCAATGAACGCTTCAATGGGAAATCCATGAGTTACCAATGGTTCCAGGCCGAGCGCCTCAAGGGCCTGACGAACATCTACAAGGGCAATTCCGCCGAGGCAATTACCCACTTACAGGCCGCTGCCGTCCATTTCCGGGACCTGATGAACGCGGCCGACAAAAACCAGGCCCTGAAACCAGCCAACGACCTGGCAATGGCACTGACCGATATGGGCTTTGTACACATCCATAACGGACAAATTTTCGATGCCCAGAAATGTTTCGTAGAAGCGCTCGAGATCCGCGAAAAGACCAAGACCAACCAGGGCGAATTGGCAATCTCCCGAAACAATGTCGCCTATCTTTATCATCAGATCGGCCACTACCAAAAAGCCTGGGCAGAATACGAACGCGCCCTGGATGCAGTGAAATACGCTCAATGGCTGCGCATCATGGCAAATATCCTCAACGGGCGCGGTGACTTGCTGCGTGATATCGAGGAGTGGCAAGACGCTGAAGATGCCTACACCCAGGCACGCGAGATCGGCGAAAGCAATAATGACGAGCCGAACCTAGGTGACACTTACAATGGCTTGGCAGAGTTGGAACGCCTGCGCGGTAACTACAATGATGCGCTCTACTGGCTGCGAGAAGTTGCCCGGCTGCGCGGCGAAGACCTGGAAGCCCCCCACTACCAACTTGGCGTCGGGGCCATCTACCTGAGCATGGGACAGTTGGACCTGGCCGAAGAAGCATTTACCAAATCACTGGCTGCCTTGGAAAAGGTCGCACAGATCCAAAGAGACCACGTACTCGCCAGATTCCTGATGGGTCGGGTCTATTTCGAACAAGGCAAAAAGGCCCAGGCGACCGAGATACTTGCCCAGGCCTTACAAGGTGCTGCTTCCCTCGGTTTCGATCAATTCCTGGTCGTGGCCGGAAAAGAAGCGCCCAATTACCTCAACTATGCCGCCAAGAAGCTCCCCAACCGGCAATTGGATTCCATCCTCGAGCGCGTCAAGAACTTCGAAACCGGGGCAGGCCAACTGCGCCCCAAGAAAGCCCGCTCCGAGGCGCCATCCCAGCACCTCGAAATCCAGGCCATGGGCACCGGCCAGGTGCGCATCAACGGGGAACTGATCCCCAATTCCGAATGGCGCTCCAACGGCGCGCGGGCATTATTCTTCTATATTGTGGATAAACGCGGGGCGCGCAAGGAAGACATTGGCCTGGAATTCTGGCCGGAATTCAGCACCGCCAAGATCAGCAGTAATTTCCACGCCACCCTGTGGCGCGTGCGCCGTGCCCTGGACAGCAAGGATATGATCGTCTTTGAGGATAACCTGTATAACCTCAACCCCTCGTTGAGCATTTGGTACGATGTAGCCGACTTCGAATCGGCTTTACAGCGTGCCAACTCCGAAGATTTATCCATCAATGAACGCGCCGAACTCTGGCGGCGGGCGATCAATCTGTATCGTGCCGACTACCTGGAAGACATCTTCATGGATTGGGCCAATCTGCGCCGGACCGAACTTCAAAATGCCTATTTACAAGCCCTGGCAAATCTAGCCGAATGGGAGATAGATACGCAGCGTTTCACCGAAGCGATCCGCTGGTTAGAGAAGATCACCGCCGTCGATCCTTACCAGGACCATTTTCACCTGATGATCATGGATTGCCTGGTCCAATCCGGCTCCCCTTCAGCTGCCAAAGCGCATTACCAGGATTATCGTAAATTACTCAAAAAAGAACTCGACATCGAACCCACCGACGAACTGCGCGAATATTACAAACAGATCACATAGCCATCAGAAGTGTTCAATTCCACATCTGCACTTAACGGTAGAAATTAGAATTCGCTAAATCGACGCTGACAAGCCAATCAGGGGGTCTCCATCACCGCATTTTACGGGTGTAAAATTATTGGTAAATTTGATTGCAATAATTATTGGAAACGAAACAACGTTAGAGGATCGCTGTAGGCGTAGTAAAAGATCCTGTACAGATCGTTGACAACATAACTTATCTCCACAACCCCGGTCCAGGCGATCTAATACTCCGGGGTAATGTTCTATTTAAGTTGCCGTATCGAAAAAACCGTCTGGTTTGCCTCCACGCACCGGCCCATCTTTAAGGGCCTCACTATCAAAAAAGAGTACCAGAGCATGATTTTCTGCATCTCGCTTAGAGACCTTTCGATTTCGTAAGGATTCTAGGTTTTTTTCTAATGATTTTCGCCAGATTCGTTCAGAATCACGGCTTTTTGTTTATAGCTTCGTTCATAGGTACCCCGCTAAGATTAGGCCATAACATCAAACAAATTTTTGGAGGCTCACAATGATTAAGAACAAAGTTTACCAAGTATCCGCTTTCCTTTCCACCACCGACACCCTGCAAGTAATTCGCGCTGCCGTTGTATTAGGCATCTTCGTTTTCACCCTGCTCAACCCCCAGATGGTTGTCACTGGCCCCGCCACCAGCGGCGTAGGCAGCTGAGCTAGAGATACAACGAATTTTTGTAGCCGGTCTAGCATATCGTCCATTCACTATAACTAGACCAAGTTCACCAAAGTCGACCTATAAGAACCACGAACGGTTTACGGTCATAGAACAACACTGAAACATACGATCGGCTATCTTTAGCCCGGAGGTAAGTATGTCCACTCTGCAACTGAATGCGATCGCCACTCGTGCACTTCTTGACGATGAATTTCAAGCCGCGATCCTAAACGGTCATCGTAGACAACGATTGAGTGAATTCAGTCTTTCCAAGGACGAAATTGAAGCCGTAATGTCGATCCAGGCGAATGATGTCGACCAGTTCATTCGCAACCTGGGTAAACTGATGCGCAACGTGTACGTCTCTGCATCATAAGTACATATTTCTCGCAACATCTTTATACTGAAATCGGCTTTCGATCAAATTGTTTGCACACCGATCAACAATTAAATATTTCAGCTCAAGAGGAATCGCTTGGTAGAGCATTGGTACCGGGGGGTTCTTATTGAGTTTGAGAGACGCAATCATTCCTGCATAGGAGACTGAAGTGCATTCCAGCCACTACAACGAAATCGGCCAAGACACCTATGTGCCACTTGATCTCATGCTGGCAAAAGTTCAGACGACTCTAAACATCGACGCAACTGCACTCTCGCTTAGAACCGACACAAATAAATATTTCTACCTGGAAAGAAATGGCCATCATGGCAAATGGATCCCAGACCCGGACGCAAAGCAATTTTTCGAACGCTTGGAGCCTGTAATCAAGAAAAGACAGATCATAGATAAACTCCACCTGTTTGAAGATGTGCCCGCAGGGACCAATTTGCAGCATACGGAAAAATTTCCAGCCTATTACGCGGTTCCTGTAGACCTCAGTGATGATGCAATGGGTATCCTCGAAGTCTTCAACCACGAACCTTTTCCAATCAGTTTGGATTGGATGACCAAGCTCACCTCTTTGGCAGATGAGTTTGGTGCCGTTATTTCCAGGAAACCGAGTACCTTTTCGCTCCAGGATACCCGCCAGGACAGACTTCAGAATCTCGTAGATGAACTGCTTCAAATCTTGAATCTACGAGACATCGAAACCGAATTACACTCGCAGCGATCAGCCGCCATGACTATGGAACTGGCTGCAGCAATGGGTATATCGGGACCAGAACTCGACCAGTATAAGCGTGGAGCTTTATTGCACGATATTGGCAAAATTGCTATCCCAAATGACATTTTGCTGAAACCTGCTCCTCTGACCGAAACCGAATGGATCGTTATGCGCAAACATCCCATGTTTGCCTATGAATTTTTATCGAACCTTCCTTTTATTGACCAGGCCCTGGACATTCCCCACTACCATCATGAAAAGTGGGATGGCAGCGGCTACCCGAATGGCTTGAGAGGGGAGGAAATCCCCTTTTCGGCGCGCGCGTTTGCCATTATCGACGTGTGGGATTCCCTCTGCTCGGATAAACCCTTTCGGCCAGCCTGGAGTAAGACTAAAGCCAAAGAGTATATCGTCTCGCAATCAGAAAAACATTTCGATCCTGAAGTTGTAAAAGCGTTTTTGGCAATCATTTAGCACAAATTAATCGTAGATCAGTTTACTAGAATCAGGATAAGGCGATCATGGAATCTCGGTTTGATTACATCCGAGCAAAAAAATCTAACAATACCAGGAAACTGCCCAAGAACGGGCAGAATGGTAAAAGCCACCTCCCCCAGCAAAGCATTTTGATCACTGAAGCCGGGGATACATTACCGTCGTATAAAGTCGTCGACCGCAAGGGCCACCCGGAAGATTTCGAATTCATTCAAAAACAATATATCAAACGCCTTGAAGCGCTCAAAGAGATCGTCCGCACGATCAACACCGGGCTGGAACCCCGCCTGACGCTCAACGCGCTACTCGAACAAATCGTTAGTTATATCAGCATCGACGCGGCTGACATTCTCTTGAATACGAATTATCAGATGCTGGAATTCGCCATCGGTTATGGTTTCCGGTCCCGCCGCATCGAACAAATTCAGATCCCGTTCGGTGAAGGGCTGCCCGGCCAGGCTGCCAGCGAAAAGCGCATCAAGGGTTTTGCCGACCTCGATAAAAGTGAATACGATCTTCCTCACCGCGATTTATTGAATGGGGAAACCTTTTCCGCCTATTATGCTTTTCCACTGATCGCCCAGAACCAGATCATCGGCGTGCTGGAAATCTACAACCGTTCACCGCTGGAGCCCAACAAAGAGTGGTTCGATTATCTGGAAATGCTGACCGGGCAGACCGCGATTGCGATCTACAATGCCGAGCTGCTGAATAGCCTACAGCGCGCTTACATGGAACTGGAAGTGGCCTATGGCGCCACGCTGGAAGGCTGGGTGCGTGCCCTGGATATGCGCGATGGCGAAACCGAAGAACACACCCAACGTGTTACCGAATTGACCCTGCGCCTGGCGGCCGCTTTGGGCGTCGGCGAGGATGACCTCGTCCATATCACTCGCGGTGCACTGCTGCACGACATCGGCAAGATGGCAATCCCCGATGCGATCCTGCACAAGCCCGAAGCATTGAATGAAGAAGAATGGCAGATCATGCGCAAGCATCCGGTTTACGCCTACGATCTGCTCTCACCAATCTCCTACCTGCAACCCGCCCTGGATATCCCCTACTATCACCACGAACATTGGGATGGCAAGGGTTACCCGCGCGGCCTGAAAGGCAAGGAAATCCCGCTGGCGGCCCGCATCTTTGCCGTGGTCGACGTATACGATGCACTGCGCTCCAAACGCCCCTATCGCGAACCCTGGGACGAGGGCAAGGTACTGCGTTACATTCACTCGCTGTCCGGCAAGCAGTTCGACCCCGAAATCGTTGAAGCGTTCTTGAACCTGGTGATGGGCGACAAGGAATTCGTCCCCAACGCTTGACAAAGATTAAAGAAGTCCGTACACTATAAAGCAAGATGAAGACACTTACGTACATATTCTTGATGGTTGCTTTGTGCTTCTCCATGATGATGTGCATGATGGAGATGAATAACCGCGTGTGGGCAACCGTCAAGAGACGCATGTAATTGCTTCGCTTTTTTTGGAAACCAGGCTGCCCACAAGCGGGCAGCCTTTTTGTTTGTGTACGATAATCATTCTCAGCGGCCGCCCAAAGATTTGATACAATGGTGTCCGCTATCGTTGATCTTTGATTGAAATCTGGAGGATTTATATGGTCGAGAACATTCTTGTCTGCGTTGCCTGGCCCTACGCCAGCGCCGGCATCCACGTAGGCAACATCACCGGGTCGCACCTACCGGCGGACATCTTTGCGCGCTACAATCGCCTGAAAGGCAACCACGTCCGCATGGTTTCCGGTTCCGACTCGCACGGTACACCGGTAACCGTAAAAGCCGAAGCTGAAGGTTCTACCCCACTGGAAATCTACCAGCGCTATCACAGTGAATTCCTCGATCTTTTTCAAAAGCTGGGCATCAACTACGACCTGTTCACCAGCACACACACCCAGAACCACTTTAAGGTTTCGCAATCGATCTTCCTGGCGCTCAAGGAAAATGGTTACCTATACGAAGAAACCCAGGAGCAATGGTATTCGGAATCCGAAGAACGCTTCCTGCCCGACCGCTACGTGGAAGGCACCTGCTACATCTGCGGTTACGAGAGAGCGCGCGGCGATCAATGCGAAAACTGCGGCACCCTGCTGGATGCCACCCAACTGATCGACCCGCGCACCAAGACGGACGGCTCCACCCCCGTACTGCGCGAGACCACCCATCTCTTCCTGGACCTCAGTAAGCTGGAAAAACAGGTGATCCATTTCCTGGAAGCGCGCGAAGACTACTGGCGCGCCAATGTGATCAACCAGTCACTCGGTTGGATCAAGGCCAAGGGCTTGCAAGGCCGCCCGATCACCCGCGACCTGTCCTGGGGTATCCCGGTGCCGGTCGAAGGTTGGGAAGACAAGTGCCTGTATGTCTGGTTCGAGGCTGTGATCGGCTACCTCTCTGCCACGGTAGAATGCACCCGCCTGGCTGGAGACGAGGATGGCTGGCACGATTTCTGGTACAACCCCGCGGCCAAGGCGTCTTACTTCATCGGCAAGGACAACATCCCCTTCCACGCCATCATGTGGCCCGCCCAACTCGAGGGCGCCGGGACAGCCTTTGCGCGCATCTTTGAAGAGGAAGAAGACAAGACCCTGACCCTGCC
>JBNKDB010000129.1:0-4403 GCA_050288045.1 Anaerolineales bacterium
GATCTAAGGCCTGGCGCAGCATGACCGCATCCAGGTGGCAGTCACCGCCGGTGTTGATCTGCACGGCAGTCGCCCCGGCTGCGGCGGCCCGGTCGGCGTCGATGCTGGTAGCAATGTCACCATCCACGGCGGCAACGCGCAAACTACCGGCCAATTTTTCGAGCGTTTTCTCGATCAAGGAGGTCTTGCCCGCCCCGGGCGAGGCCATCAGGTTAATGGCAAACACGCCCGCCGCGTCCAGGTCTGCGCGGTTCTGAGCCGCTAAGCGGTCGTTGGCTCCCATGATATCTTCTACAATGCGAATACGTTCACTCATGTTTCCTCTTTCGACTCCTGTGGGTCGTGTGCTTCGGCTTTTTCCACCTGAATCGATTCCAGGTAGAACTCATTCCCCGTTACTACAGTGATCCTGGCGCTGCCGCAGTTCGGGCAGGGCATCATCATGCCCTCCGGCGTATACTTCTGGCCGCATTCCTGGCATTCCAATTCCGGCTCGATGCGCTTGAAATGCAGCGTAGCCCCTTCGGCAATTGTGTCCTTACTGACAATATCCCAATAGAACTGGATCGAATCGTCGATGATCGAAGACAGCCGCCCGATCACGATATAGATATCGTTGATGCGCGCTGCCTTTGCCTGTTCGGCGTGCCGCAGGGCAATTTCCAGGATGTTTTCGGTAACGGGAAGTTCGTGCATGGGTTTGAAACACTGCCAATAAAAGTTTTTCAGAAGTATAACAGCTTTCAACATGATTCGGGCATGAGAGCAATCTAAACATAAGTTTTAGCTTATTCTAATCTCGCACAAACAGATATTACTTTAGTTCTGCCTCATCTCGCGATAAAATATAGGTGGGTATGTGCTGAATGATTGGTATGAAGAATCACTTCCTGATCGGTCTAATACTTTTATTGGCAGCGGCGCTGATTCTGGCCGCCTGCCAGTCTGCCTCCGCCGCCGCGCCGCCCCCCACAGCAGCGCCAATCACAAGCACCCCACTCCCACCGCCCAGCGCCACGCCAACTGTACCTCCCCAACCGACGGCTACCGAACTTCCCACAGTCGCGCCTAGTGCCACCCCGGTCCCCCAACCGGTGTTGTGCTCTCCCTTGAAAGATCATGACATCTACAAGCTGCGTACCTACGTTTCCAATTCCTATGCCACCCCGGCTACCAGCAACAAAGAAGAAGGCCACCACGGCGCAGATTTTGCCTATTATTACAAGGATGGCAACGGCACGCCGATCCTGGGGGCAGAGATCCAGGCCATCGCGCCGGGCAAGATCGCGGCGGTAATGGTGGACAAACTGCCCTACGGCAACATGGTGATGATCGAAACGCCTTATGAAATACTGGCCCCCGAACTGATAGCCTATTTCAATATTGGCCCGGAAACGTCTTTCTATCACCTGTATGCCCACATGCTCAACCCGCCGGAATGGAACGTGGGTGATCTGGTGGATTGCGGGCAAACGATTGGACAGGTCGGCAACACCGGTTTTTCAGGCAACGAGCACCTGCACCTGGAAACGCGCACCGGCCCGGCCAACTATGACTTCTCCGGCGGGCTGGCCTATTACAGCACCGCCGCCAGCGATGTAGAACGCGCCAATTACGAGTACTGGCGTTCAAGCGGCACATTCACGCACTTCGATCCAATCCCTTTCTTCGAGGTGTTCTTCCCACCTGAAGAATAACTGATCTGGTTTGCTTTCGAACCACTGCATAGAAACGAGGGAAATCATGAAAAGAGCACTTCCAATCCTACTGCTTCTGGCTGCCCTGCAAGCAAGTATTTCTTTATCATGCACCAGCGTCACCAATATCTTCGCCACCGAGACACCCACCCCTACAAATACCCCCACCAGAACCCCAACACCAACACCAACAAGCACAGCAACGGCAACCATCACACCAACGCCTACCCAAACGAACACGCCGACGCCATCGCCGACTCTCACCCCGGAACCCGAATATGCGATCATAGAAAATTCAGACGGCAGCACGGAATACTTCGATTATAAATACAGCTTCGAAATTACTTTCCCTGAAAATTGGTATGTAATTTCCTTATTTGATGATGATGAAGCCTTGGCGCGAGTTGACACAGTTCAAGACAAGTTCAGGGGAAGCGGCATCGATATGCAAGATGTCTTCGAATCCGGCGACGATAATGACCGCATTATCGTCCTGGAATACAATCCCGATCATTTTGAAGATGGATTTACACCTAATGTATATGTTACGGTCATTGAAGAAAACGGTCTTCCATCCCTGGATCGTTTGTTGGAAGGATACGCAGCGGTACTCGAAACTTCAACCCCACCTGTAAAAATCACTTATCAGGATGTACTAGTAAATTCCAAGGGCAATTTGTATGCCCGCATCCATTATGAACTTGCCGGAGATGACCAGGGCCTGTTCGAGGATCAAATATTTTTTACCTCCGATGATGGCCTCATTTTATTTAGTTTCTATGGGCAAAATCCCTTCTCGGATGAAATCGAACCGGCGATCGTTGAAACCATCAACTCCTTTGCCTTTTTGGAATAACCCATCTTATAAAACAGATAACTATTTTTTGTAACGATATTTGGTAGCGATCACCTTTCACTGCCAACATCGCTTAAAGCAGATTATGTTATTATCATTCAAGAGATTACCGATTCAATTGATGCGCTAGAATAGCCCGGCGGATGGTAGCAAACAAAAACCCCGCCACAAAACACAGGGAGATAAAAACAATGAAAAAGATACTACTTGCTTTCCTGGCTATGATTGCCTTACTGGCAAGCCTCTCCTTATCATGCACCAGCGTCACCAATATCTTCGCTACCGAAACACCTACCCCCACAAATACCCCCACCAAAACGCCAACTCCCACGAGCACCGCGACAGCCACGATCACACTTACGCCCACACCAACCAATACCCCCACCCCAACCGCCACCGCCACACCACTGCCGGATTTCGAAGTCGAAGAACATTCCGACGGCAGTACAGATTATATAAGTAATGAATACGGGTTCACTTTTACCTTCCCAGACGGTTGGTATCTCATCCCGCTAACCGGGGATATGTCCGCGGACCTGACTGACTCAGTCGCAGATGAATTGGAAGAAAGAGGACTGGACCTCGGTGATGTGTTCGATGCCGACTATTCAGATACATTCAGGCTGTTGGCCCTGGATTACGATCCGGAGCATAATAAAAATGGGTACACCCCCAATGCCAATCTAGGCATCGAAGAAGGGGACAGCTACCCGCTGACTTTCTTCCTGGATTTCTACACCGAGGTACTTGAAGAAGCCTTCCCAGGTTTGAAGATCACCAATTATGAAGTGCTGGTAAGTGGCCGAGGCATCGAGTATGGGCGCGTGGACACCATCTTACCGGCCGATTTGGATAGAGCCTACCAGGTTCAGATCTTCTTCCAGATCGACGATGGCCTGGCATTCATGACATTTACAACCGAACAAACAGAGACCGATGTGATCGAACCCGCCATCCAAACCGTCGTCGAATCATTAGATTACCTGGACTGAGCAACGCACCGTATCAACAGTTAGATTGAAGGAACAAGTGAATATGAAAAAATCGATATTGGTTTTATTATTATTGGCTGCTTTTCTAGCAAGTGTTTCCCTGGCCTGTTCCAGTACGGCGCAAGTTTTCGCGACCGAGACGTCTACGCCAACCGATGTCCCGACCCGGACGTTGACGAAAACGCCTACCAAAACAGCCACCCCAACGGTGACGCCTACCGCCACATCTACGGTAACAGCTACCCCCACAGTTACCGCCACGCCGGAGCCGGAATTCACACTGAGCAAACAGGCTGACGGCACCTTCGAATACATGGACTACAAGTATGATTTCAGGATAACCTTACCGGAAGATTGGCTGGTTATGCCGCTTTCCAGTGGGGATTTGGGAGGGATTTTCGGGCTATCCGAAGACAATGCAGATTCCAACGAAGGCGTCCCCGAAGAGCTTCTGGAAATGATCGAGCCTGATATTGTCCGGTTGATTGCTTTGGATATCCTGGCAAGTGACGATGAAGAAGAAATCTATCCAAATTTGACCTTCAGCATCGAGGAAAGCCCCGAGATTCCCCCCTTGCGTTGGCTGGTCGATCTCTACGAAGAAGAGCTTCCGCTTGCATTCTCCGGTCTAAGGATCATCAAAAGTGATGTCGAGGAAAACGATCATGAGATCGAATATGGCTATATCTCGGCCATCCTCCCCGAAGATTGGGGGGAGATCACCCAGACCTACGTGTTCTTCGAATTGGATAACGGCTTGCTGCTAATGACACTTACCGTCCCAACCGCCCAAAGCGGGCGTTACAGAATACCCTTTCAAGAAACCATCGATTCCTTCGAAGCTGAAGTCCACACTGA
>JBNKDB010000130.1:0-5271 GCA_050288045.1 Anaerolineales bacterium
CTCCAAAAGCTTTCAATATCTCCTTGCCCGTATAACCTTGGAATGCGGTCTTGTAGAACATACCATCCGGCAATTCCGAGAAGGCGATCCACTTTCCAGTCAACGCCATACCATCCGAGTCCTGGAAATAATAAGCGATCAGGGTTTGCTCAAAAGCATTGAGCGCCTTTCTGCTCTCCACATCGATCACATCAAACGCAGGAAACTGGACTTCGATCTCTTTTCCCCAATAGGCCAACTTGAAAATACCGGCTTTATCCTCCCCATCAGTCGGTTCAAACTTACTTCCAGTCCGGAATGCCAGCACATATGGATCTTCACTGGCAAGACTGGTTCGGATTTCCTCGAAGCGGCGGTCAAGATGATTTCCATCCGGTTGCGCCGCCACCAATTTTCTAGCACTCATTTACTTTTCCAATAAGTCAATGAACCTGCCGATCAAATAAGCACAGCTTTTACTTGTCCTTATTTTACTGCAGGTTCATTAAGATAAAATCAATATTGACAATCAGGCTACTGAGTGTGCCTCTTCCACTTTTGCAGGAGGAACGAAATCAGGAGGCAGCAGTCCGGCTTCTGTAACAATGCGTGGAGTGATCTCTTCCCAGCCAACCGCCATCAAGTGGATACCATTCACGCCTTCCTTACCCTTGATCGCTTCGATCAATTCCAGAGCAATCTGCACACCTTCTTCTTGTTGGTCACTGGCGTTTTCCATACGTTTCATCAGCTTATCCGGGATCGTAACACCAGGAACGTCATTGTGCATGTACTGCGCCATTGCCAGGGTCTTCAGCGGTGTAACACCAATCAAGATATAAACCTTGTCTAGGACATTGCGCTTTGCCAATTCATTTAGCCAAATCTCCAAGCCATCCGGATCGTAAACTAAGTTGGTCTGGAAGAACTGCGCCCCAGCATTGACCTTCTTATGCTCACGCAAAGCCTGGAAACGCGGTTCACTTGCAAACGGCGAAGCCGCCGCACCCAGGAAAAGCTGCGGGGTAAACTTGATCGAACGTCCGTCCAGGTATTTGCCCTCATCGCGCATTCGCCGCAAGATCCACAGCATCTGGATCGAGTCAATATCCAGGATATCCGAGCGACCCAACGGCCCAGGTCCCATGCGGGCATTATCACCAGACAGACATAATACGTTCCGAATCCCCATGGCACTGGCGCCAATCACTTCGGCTTGCAAGCCGGTGCGTGTGCGATCGCGAGCCGCAATCTGCAAAACAGGTTCGGCCCCCATATCATTGGATATCTTGCTGCACGCCAGGCTAGACATGCGCGGCGTAGCCGACGGACAATCCGTGAAGTTCACCGCAGCAACATAGGGTTTGATCATCTCGATATTACGCTGCAATTTGCCAGTTGCTGTACTCATCGGCGGCGCTACTTCACCGGTAACTACAAATTCACCAGCTTTCAGACGCCGTTCCAACTCAGACATCGGTTCTTCATAAGCAGGAGCATGGTATTCAGAATCACCCTGCCACCATTCTGGTTGGCGCACCGGACGGAAGACCGCATCCCAGGTTGCTGTACGTTTCACTGGATCACGCGACATCATACCAGTCGCAAAGTTTTTCACACCTACCTCTTTAACCTGATCGACCACATCTACCCAGGTCTCAGAACCAACTTTATCCCAATCCAAAGGCGGCAGCACTTCCAGGAGTTTCTCTTCACGTCCCATTGCAAAAGCCCGGTCATAGATCCGATACCAGATGCAGGGGCGCGTTTCGTCCACATAACAATGCTCAACCGTAGAGCCACCACATGGGCCGTTGCGTGCGCCTTTCGGGCACTCCATCGGGCAGATAAAAGCAGTTTCCTGTAACATGCAGTTGCCGCACATCCGACAACCAAACAGCGGCCCCTTGACCATCTTTTCTACACCGATCAAAACACGCGTACCAAGTGGCTCTTTCTTGAACGGAGAAAATGGGGGTTGCCACCTTCTTCCAGGGGTAAAAATTGGCATGATGTACTCCCTTTAGGATTTCGTCTACGCGATCCAAGATATTATATTGATAGAAAAATATTTAGTTTTGCTGCTGATGTTTATTTTTATATGTTTAACCGGACTAATCAAGTGATATATGTCACTTAACCACAAGGATAATTGTCCTTATAAACTTGGCAGCAGATACTCGTAAGCGCTCAAGGCCGCTTTTGCACCTTCACCTACGGCGATCAGCACCTGTTCACCATAAGTATTGGTCACATCACCGGCCGCGAAAATGCCCGGCACGCTGGTGCAGTTCAATCCATCGACAACAATTCGGCCTTGCTCGTCCACGTCAACCAGCCCAGACACCATCTGCGCGTTGGGGATAAGCCCTAACTCTACAAATATGCTATCAGACTCGATCTCGACCTTTTTGCCGTCTGGACTCTCCACAACAATCTGTTCCGCAAAATCCTCGCCGAGCACCTCAACAACCTTATAGTCGTTGTAAACCTCGACATTCTCCCGACTACTCAGGAACCGGCCAAGGTCCGTTTCCAGCATACCGCCGCAAACGCCAATCAGATGCACTTTTTTAGCTACGACAGCAAGTTCAGCCGCGGCGCGCAGCGCCAGCTTGCAGTCTCCAACCACAACCGTAGTCCGGTCGATGAATAACGGCGCGTAGCTGACCGCCGAATAACACAAGCCGCGCATAATGAATTTCTTCTCACCAGGGACATCCAGCAATTTTTGTTTCGCACCCGAAGCGACCAACACAGCCTTGGTTTTCAATTCCGCTCCACCGCGCGTCCGTACGAGAAAATGATCAGCTTGTTTTTCAACACGATCAACGGCTTCCATATGGCGGGCAAAGTTCAGGTACTCCAACTCACTCTTGAAACTGTTGACCACATCCAATCCGCGAATCACGTGGTAATCCTTCACCCACGGAAGCGCCAACCGGTAACTGGTCTTGCCGCCCAGGTCTTTGGAAACCATCAGCACGTTCAGCTTCTTACGAATGGCATACATGGTGGCCGTCAATCCGGCCGGGCCGCCCCCTACTACAATCAAGTCATACAATACAGATTTATTCATCATTCACCTCGCGTCGCCATCCCTATGCTCAATCGATCTCAGGCTCAGCGATGAAGCCTTTTTCCATCATCATGCTTGTAATCGCCTGAGCGCGCTGGATAACGGTCATTGCGTGGGCATAGAGTTCTTCGTAACTCTTTTCCAATCGAGCCAAACCTTGTTCCTGCGCCTTCATTCCTACGGCTGCGGCCTCAAGCGCATAAATTTCCAGGTCACGCATGGTGGGCAAGATATGCTCCGAATCCAACCGGTCGCCAATTTGATTCGCCAGCGCCTCAGCAGCCGCAAAGCACATCTCATCGGTGATCGTATGGGCGCGCACATCCAATGTGCCGCGGAAGATCCCCGGGAAACCTAACGAGTTATTGACCTGATTCGGGAAATCGGAACGACCGGTCGCCACAATTGCCGCGCCAACTTCCTTCGCGTCCCACGGCCAGATTTCTGGAATAGGGTTAGCGGCCGCAAATATAATTGGGTCCGGAGCCATAGTTCTAATCCATTCCGGCTTGACCGTATCCGGCCCTGGTTTGGAGTAACAGATGATAGCGTCCATCCCTTTCATTGCGTCAGGGATGTGACCCTGGCGGCCTTCCTCATTGGTGATCTGGCACAAACGCCATTGGGCCGTAAATTCGTCTTTTCGTAATTCATAATCACGCCGGAATTTCCCCAAGATACCATCCACATCGACCATCACGCATTTGGCCGGATCGACACCCCAGGCAAATGCCAGCCGGGCAACTGCCACATTCGCAGCCCCGCAGCCAATAAAACCAATGCGCACATCTCCCTTCTTCTTGCCAACAACTTTCAAGGCGTTCATCAAACCGGCTAATGTTACCGTAGCCGTGCCTTGTTGGTCGTCATGCCAGATCGGAATTTCGGCTTTCTCGCGCAATGTATCCAGAATACGGAAGCATTTGGGCTGAGAAATGTCTTCCAGGTTTACCCCACCCAGGCCCGGCTGCATCATCAGTACGGTATCGATGATCTTGCCCGGGTCCTTGGTGTCCAACATGATCGGAAAACTATCGACACCGCCCAGGTATTTGAACAGCAAAGCCTTCCCTTCCATCACCGGAAGGCCGGCTTTTGGACCAATATCGCCCAACCCCAACACGCGTGTGCCATCGCTGACCACCGCGACAGTATTCCACTTGTTGGTATGTTCGTATACCAGTTCGGGGTCTTCGGCAATCGCCCGGCAAGGAGCAGCTACGCCTGGTGTGTACCAGAGCGCGAAATCGCTGAAATCACGTACCGCACACTTCAGGACGGTTTCAATCTTGCCCTTATAGAAAGGATGCAGCTTCAACGCATCCGCGGCCGGTTTTTTTGCCTTTGCTAAAAGCGCATCAATATCAACGGCTTTCTCGTAAGCCATAGATTTATTCTCCTGTAGAGAAGTAGAGATTAAGTGACATTTTCCTCTTATGTGACAAAAAAAACTTCGATTTAGTTCAATCGAAGTTTTCTTTTTATTCGTTTCTACTGTTCCAGATACGAGTCTGCGTAGATCACCTTATTGAGCAGAATTTGAACCGTCTTCCAGATCTTGACCTGCTCGGGATCGCTCATATCGACGTCCTCGAGCTGTGGCTCCTCCATATTCGCAATCCGGTCGGCTATTTTGAGATACAACTTGCCGACAGGTGTGCTCTCATCACGATTCTCGATGGTGTGGATCACTTTCCACAAATCCTGATCGAGCGGATCAGCAATCATCATTTGCAGTCCGACGCCCATCAACATGGCGCAGTATACCTGGTTGATCAAATGCCGATTCTCATTCGGCACGGCATTGGAAACATTGGATAGGCCCACAGAGATCGTTGGCGGCGGGTCCCAGGCGAACTGCAAGGTGCGTACAGCTTCAAGCAATTCTGGGCAATATTCCTGGCAACCGGATACGGTTAGTACCAGCGGGTCGATGATCAAGTCTTCGATGGGAAAATCGATTTCCAACATACGCGGAATCAACGCTTCCAGGGCAATCCCCACGCGTTCATCCGCGCCGACCGGGATGCCGCTCTTCGTCATCGTCAGGGCGATTAGCTTGGTGTTGTACTTCTTCGCCAACAGCGGCACTTTCTCCAGGCGCTCCGCCTCGGCGGACGTGGAGTTGATGATCGGCTGCGCTTTGGTAACCGTTTTCAATCCGGCTTCGATGGCATCCACGTTGGTGCTGTCGAACACCAACGGCAAATCGA
>JBNKDB010000131.1:0-3078 GCA_050288045.1 Anaerolineales bacterium
GACGGTTCGTTGACGACATTGCATGCCAATTCACCGCGTGATGCGATTTCGCGCCTGGAAACGATGGCGATGATGGCCGGATTCGATATCCCGATGATCGCCATCCGCAGGCAGATCGCTTCAGCCATCGATCTGATCGTACACCTGGAACGCTTGCAGGATGGGACGCGCCGCACAGTAAATATCACTGAGGTAGCCGGGATGGAAGGCGACGTGGTCACGCTGACCGATGTGTTCAAATTCGACCAGACCGGCATCGGACCGGACGGAGCTATCCAGGGTGAATTGGTGCCGACGGGAATTCGCCCCCTGTTTACGCCCAAGCTAGAAGTAGCCGGTTATAAATTAGGTGGGGATATATTTGGAGCGGGGTATCACTGATCGGATTCGCGGCCGCGGTGAATGGCCGAATCGCCAAAACGTGCTTGTAGTTCCTTGACCGCCTGTTCCAGGCGGTTTTGTTTTGCATAGTCCTGCGTATCCCAGAGTGAGAGCTGGCGCGTGGGTGTTTGCAGGTTGCTGACGCCAACACCGATCAGGCGTACCGGTGTGCGGCTATCCCAATTTTGCATTAACAAATCTTCAGCCACCGCCAGTATCGCGGCGCTGTCGGTGGTAGGTTGGGGAAGCGTGGCCTGACGAGTGATTGTCTCGAAGTCATGCCAGCGCAATTTGAGCTTGATGGTTGAACCGGTGAGGTTGGATTTCTTTAACTGGCGGCTGACACTTTCGCTCTGCTGGCGGAGGGTGGCTTTGAGCTTACGCGCGTCGCTGACGTCTTTGGCAAAGGTAGTCTCCTGGCTGATCGATTTGGCTTCCCGGATGGGAATGACCTCGCGGTTGTCGATCCCTTGGGCGCGGCGGACGAGATCGCGGCCGGTTTGCCCAAAACGGCGTTCCATCTCGTCTGCATCTTGCCGGGCAATATCGCCAATGTAGTGGATGCCCATCTCTTCGAGGCGGATGGCAGTTTTTGGGCCTACGCCCCATAAAGCTTCGGCAGGTAATTTTGCCAGGAAAGCGGCTTCTTCTCCGGGCGGGACAACTTTGATGGCATTGGGGTATTGGCCTTTGACGGCTTCTGCTTTACCGACTTCGCTGGCAACTTTGGCAACCAGTTTGTTGGCGGCAACCCCCAATGAGCACGGCAGGTCGAGTTTGGTGCGGATGCGGGCTTGCAGTTGCCGGGCGATATGGAGGGCAGGTTCATCTAAAGCAGTTATATCCAGGAAGGCTTCGTCGATGGAGAGTTGCTCGACCAACGGAGTGGCTTCGCGGAGGATATCCATAACTTTGCGCGAGCGTTGCCTATATTCGCTGCTATGGTGGGGAACGATCAGCAAATCGGGGCAGAGACGCAGGGCTTTATACATCGGCATGGCAGAACGCACACCGAACTTGCGGGCTGGATACGAGCAGGAGGCGACCACGCCGCGCTGCTCAGGTTTGCCGCCGACCGCAAAGGGCTTGCCGCGTAGAGCAGGATTCAACTGCTCCTCAACGGCGCAGAAGAAGGCGTCCAGGTCTAGATGGATAATCTTACGTACGCTTACTTGTTCCAACTTAGCTCTGCAAAAACGGGTAGGTGGTCAGAATTTGTACGTTCGCCTGTCCAGGCATCCAGCGCGATGAAGTCGTCCGAATACCAGATGTAATCGAGGCGATTGGTCTCTGGAACCCAGGTAGGGATCAGGCTGCCGTAACGCCCGGCAGGCCAGGTCAGGCCGAGGCCCCAACCGGCTTGACGATATGCATCGGACAGACCGGTGCTTTGAATGAGGGTATAGTTATCGCTTTGATCGGTGGTATTGAAATCACCAATCAATAGAAAGGGGCTGTCTGGCTGGATGCGATCCAGCAGGCGTTTATACTCTTCGGCAATATGCGGGTTGGAGCGATAACTGTAAACACCCGCCGTGGTGGGGGGATGGGCGTTGAGTAGCGTAACATCGTGCCCATCGATTTCGAGGGTTGCTTCCAGGTAGGGCATCGCTTGGGCATAAAGGTAAAAGGTTTCTGTGTCTCGGCAGGGGTATTTGCTCAACAATCCTATCCCAGGAATGCCACCGCCCTGGAGGAACTGGCAGGGATAAAGTGACGATAAATCTTTTTCGATGGCAACGACTTGCTCGTCGGCGAGTTCTTGTAGGGCAATGACGTCGGCTTCCGAATACCTCAATAGATTTACCAGATCATCAGGTGAGACGTTCAAGTATTCGATGTTGAAGGTCATCACTGTGAACCCCGGGGCGGCGTTGTCCGGTACTGATTTTGGTAAAAAACGCGGCCCAAATATCCAGATGAAGCTAAAAACGGCAATACCCATCAAAGCTGTGCTGTGCCAGCGGTGCAGGTAGATGACAAGGATGAGAAAAAGAAAGGCGGGCAGCAGCAGAATGTGGAGAAAATGGCTGCACACCGCCATAAATAGGAACTTGCTACCGCTCATAAAGCGGATGAGGAAATATATCAGTATGAATATGCCGTAAATGTCGATCGCAGCCAGGAATAATCTAATCGCTTTCCCGGCAATTTGGCGAAGCGGGGAAGTGTTTTGTGGAGTGGTTTGGTTTGAACTTGGCATTTTTGTGGTAGTGGCTGCCTCTAGGATAGATTTTTTGACGCAAATGAATTTTCATTATACCTGAGGCAGCCAGGTATATTTGCTGATTTCCGTTTTAGTAAAGATTTCCAGAGATGTAATAAGGAGTGGGTATTTTGTACTGCTTGACTGAAAAATGTGTAGACCTGCAAATTCAGTCACTATATAATTTCAACGTAAGATAACGATTCAAGTAGGCGAGCGATGAAAAAACTTGTTATTTTGGTGCTGGTAGTTTTGTTCCTTTCTGCATGCCGGGAATTGGAAGATATCGATGAAATCTTGTTAGGTGAAGATGAGTGGATAACTGAGGAAGCGTTAAGCGAGATTGATCCACTAACCGAAGAAGTGGAACAAACGGAATCCGAAGAGGTTGTGCCTTCTACGGCAGTTCTATCTACCCCAGAAGTTCTAGGCGGAATTGGTGAAGTAACCACGAAATATGATCTTTGGCGCAGTGAAGAGACTCTGCTGCG
>JBNKDB010000132.1:0-3115 GCA_050288045.1 Anaerolineales bacterium
ATCCTGAAGTGCTTGAATTTCTTGAGGAAAACGCTTCAGGGTGGGCAGATGGGCGGAGCGTAGATCAGTGAGGCGTTTGATGAATAATTTAGATTGTGTATTTATATGGAGCCCCCAAACAGAGGCTCTTTTTTTTGCGGCATACTTCATGCAAGGCTATAATAGGAAAATGTAAACAGTAATTCGGTATCTGGTAGGAGCGAGTATGGAAGGCCTCAAAAAACTGATCCTGGGGCTGCGTTCGATTGGTGTGTTGAATGTATTGCGCGCCCTTTATACCGCGATCCGGCGCGATCTCGCCGAACGCGGGGCGCGCCCACGGCCAAGCGGGCCAGTGCATACGCCCGGCAAGCTGAAGAACAGCGAAGCGATTCCTGGTGGGGCGCGCGTACAGTTCGAAAACGCCGAAGTGGAGATCCTTTTCCTGGCCGAAGACCTGGTGCGCGTCACCTGGCAGCCGGGCGAATTGCCCGCCGGATACGGCCTGGCCGATGTGGAATGGATGCCGATCGAGACCGAAGCCCACGACACCGGCCTGTTGTTCAGCGTGTGCAGCGACAAGCTCCAGATTTTCGTCACCCCGGAAGGTATGTTGAAGTACCTGGACGAGAACGGCCAGGTACTGCGTATCGAGCAGCCACCCCAACGCCAGGATCAACGCTGGACGCACCAGGCTGACCTCGACCCTGATGAACACGTCTACGGCCTGGGGGAGCGCGCTGCCCCGTTGAACCTGCGCGGCGGCGCATACCACATGTGGAACACGGACCCCGGCGGCAGCTACGACCTGGGTAAGGACCCGCTTTATGTCAACATCCCCCTTTACCTGACCCGCAAAGCCGACGGCGGCTACCTGGTCTTTTACGAGAATGCCTACGAAGCGCGCTTCAATATCGAAGCGGCCAAAGGTACACCGGAAGAGTACATTGAGTTCGATACCGCTTATGAAAAAGCAACTGCCGTTTTCGAAGGCGGGGCGCTGCGCTATTATTTCGTGCCCGGCACCCCGGCGCAGGCCCTGGAACGCTATACTCAATTGACTGGGCGGCACGTCTTGCCGCCGCGTTGGGCTTTGGGTTACCACCAGTGCCGTTGGGGCTACAAGACCGAGGAAGACATCCGCACGGTGGTTGCCGGGTTCAAGCAACACAAGCTGCCCCTGGGTGTCGTCAACCTGGATATCGACTATATGGTGGGCTACCGCGTCTTCACGGTCAACGCAGAACGTTTCCCTGATCTGAAAAAACTCAGCGCTGATCTGGAGGCAGACGGCATCAAGCTGGTCACCATCCTCGACCCAGGGGTGAAGACTGACCCCAATTATGCCATCTACCAGAGCGGCCTTGAAGCGGACGTTTTTGCGAAACTGCCGAATGGCAAATTGTCGTATGGGCAGGTCTGGCCGGGGAATTGCGCTTTCCCGGATTTCACCGATCCTAAGGCGCGCCGCTGGTGGGGGGAGCAGTACGCGCTCTTGCTCGACGCCGGTGTAGCTGGCTTCTGGCACGACATGAATGAACCGGCCACCTTCGTGGCCTGGGGCGACGGCACCTTGGACATCCGCACCCGTCACGACTTCGACGGTTCAGGGGGCAGCCATCTGGAGGCGCACAACCTTTATGGTTTGCAAATGAACCGCGCCGGGTTCGAAGCCCTGCGCGAACAGCGCCCGGAGCAGCGCCCGTGGTTCGTCAGCCGGGCTGGCTGGGCCGGGTTGCAGCGTTATGCCTGGAACTGGACCGGCGACATCAACAGTTCGTGGTCGGCTTTGAAAATGACGATGGCGATGGTGATGAACCTGGGGCTGTCAGGGATTGCCTTTACCGGCCCGGACATCGGCGGTTTCAGCGGCGAACCTACCCCCGAGTTGTATACGCGTTGGTTCCAGCTCTCCACCTTTCTGCCCTTTTTCCGCACGCATTCTGCCATTGGTATCCCGCCGCGCGAGCCGTGGCTGTTTGGCGAACCGATCTTGAGCATCGTGCGCGATTTTCTGGAACTGCGTTACCGCCTGATGCCCTATTTCTACACCCTGGCCTGGGAAGCCAGCGAGAAAGGCTACCCGTTGGTGCGCCCACTGTTCTGGCAGTTCCCGGACGAGAGCCAATTGTGGGCGCTGGATGATGCCTTTATGCTTGGGGATGTCTTGCTGGTCGCCCCAGTCGTGGAAGATAGTGCTACCACGCGCAAAGTCACGCTGCCGCCTGGGCATTGGTACAACTTCTGGGATGATGAACCGCTGGAAGGCCCCGGTGAAGTCGAGTTAGCAGTGCCGCTGGATAAGATCGGTTTGCTGGTGAAAGCAGGGAGCGTACTGCCGCAGGATGTGGACGGAGTATTGCAAGTCCACATTTACCCGCCGATCGATGGCGAAGGTAAAGGGCAGGTCTACAGCGATGCTGGGGATGGCTACGGCCCGATGCGCCTGGATGAGTTCAGCATGTATTGGGAAGTCAGCCAGTTGGTGCTGCGCCATCGCCATGAAGGCGAATATGCTTTGCCCGGTAAAGAACTGGAACTGCACATCCATCGCTTGCCGGTGGCGCGTGTCTGGATCGACGAAAACGAAGAGCCGGTTGAAGTCGAGGCCAATAAACTGGCAATCAAGGATTTCGAGCGTGTGCGCTTCGAAGCCAAACAAGACTGACCGGCAATTGTAAAATTCGATTTTCACTACAGAGCCGCAGAAGCACAGAGATATACATTCTCTATGCCTCTGCGGCTTGTTTTAACCTAATCCCTGCTTGCAGATTTCCACCCAGGCCGCATCCATGCGTACCAGACGGTTCTTGCTCAGGTTCTGCTTGACGATCCACTGTACGTCTTTGTCTTCTTTCATTGCTAATGCTTCGAACATCGGCTTGCCGCTTTCGGGCAGGGCTACAATTGCCACCGACCAGCAGTAAGCCAGCGCCTTTCTTAGCGCCTTGAATTCGTCGCTGCGGCGGTCGCTTTCCTTTTCCAAAGAAGCAGTGATCTCGTTCAGGATGTCCAGCGTGCGTTGGGCGTAGTTTGCTTCTTTTAATAGGCGCGGTTCGCACAAACCGGCCGCAGCCGCGCGCCGTTCGAGCAGCGTACCTGCCACCCAGGGTTCGACTGCCGCGATCAGGGCGTT
>JBNKDB010000133.1:0-5244 GCA_050288045.1 Anaerolineales bacterium
GGCATCGCCCAGCGCGCTGAGCACGTTCATCAAGGTCGGGTAATCATCGCGCAGCAGCGTGATCAACTCTTTGGCGGCGGCGTTGCCCCAGGCAGCCTTGCCTTTGGCGGTATGTACGGTCTGGGCTTGCTGTACGTGGGCGGCCAAAATCTCGCTGACCGGCAGGTCGCTATTGCGCAGGATGTGGCGGAAGTAGCCAAAACGTCCCGCCCCGGTAAAGGCGAAGATTTCGTCATCCGTGCATTGCCGGATGGTGTCCAGGCTGAGCGGGGCGCGCGGTGGTAACAAATGCCAGATTTTGTCCCCGGCCTGGTAACCCACCGTCAACACGCTCATTTCCATGGGCACGTTGCGGTTGACGCGGTTATCCTCGATCACTTCGGGTTTGACGGTCTCCGAAGTAACCAGTTGGCGCACCAACCCGTCGTCATCGACATGCATATCATGGATAATGCCGTAGATTTGATAATCACCCAGCGGGGCCACCACCAGGGAGCCAAAACTGGGGGCTTCGAGTTCGGAAATACGGCAGCCGACCACAAACCCGGTGATCCCGGAGCGCAGTAAACGGCCGATCTCAATAGCTTCGTTTGCCAAGGCTGAACCTCCTTCTGCCACCTAAGTTCTTGGCAGCTTGCTTCTCGGATATATCGCCGACTTCGATGTCCTGTTTGTCGAGTTCTGCCAGGATCATGTTGATGATCTGGTCCTTTTCCTCGTAGGTCACCAGGGCGATTTCGTGTGAGCGGTGCAGCAAATACGGATACGGCCGCCCGCCCATTATTTTACATTGATCCACCAGCACGGCGTGCAGGTCGTCCAACATCTGCGGGTTGCTGGCTACCCATTCCGGGATTTCGACGCGCGCCAGCGAAGGCCGCCCGGCGCGCCCCACATTCAGATAGAAGAAATGCAGCGCCAGGTCATCCGTGTAATCGGTTGAAGATGTAGACTGGATGGCAAACACGGCCGAACGTTCTCCGGGTTTGAGCAGCTTGCGGAACAGGGCCGAATCGGTGACGCCGCGGAAGGGGCGCTGTTTGCGTACATCGGCCAGTTCTTTATCCTGGGCCTGGGACAATTCCAGCAACTGCACCACCAGGTCGGCGCGCGGTTTGTCGACGTACCCGGCGGTGATCGCCCCACTGGCTTTGAGCGTTCGCAGGGCCTGCTTGTGGGATTCAAGGATTTCCTGGAAACTGCGGTTTTCTTCGCTGTCCTGGGCTTTGCCGCCCCAAATTTCGAGCGGGCCGTCGGTGATGGTCACTACCAGGCCGCTTTTTTCTGCCACCAGTTCGGAGAGGCGCTCGCGTTCGCGCTGGTCGCGTTTCTGGGCCACGTAGGAATCGGAGATCGTGCCGATGTCGAAGATTTCCTGCCCGTAATACAACTCGGTGACTACATCGGTCACCGGCGACGCGGCCGAGCCGGCACACATTTCAATCGAGCCGACGTTGATCAGGAAGAAGTAGACCTGGGCGTGGCGGTCTGGGGTGATCTGCGAACCGTCTGCGGCCAGGATGGTGGCTTCTGTTGGGATGGGCGGTAGTGCGCCGCGGTAGTTGAGTGGCTCGCTGGCGGGTTTGGCACAGCGAATAAAGGGGTCGACCTGGGCAGTGGCGGCTACTTTCTCTCGCAGCATGTCGAGTTCGTTGGCATAACCGTGGAAATAGTTCTGGACCGTCTTGCTGAGTTCGGCGATATCCTGAAGGCGGTCGGGTTCTTCTATTCCTATCTGTTCGATCTTGGTCTTGAGTTGTAAATAATCAACCGGCATAGGCTACCCCAATCATAAGAACATTTGTTTTGATTATTGTAAAGGCAATTTGCCGCACTCGCAAGCCGATTTCGGGAACTTTAATGTCCAGTTGTTCGTTATAAGGGTGATTGTATTCACGCGAAGAAAACGCGTAACTAAGTTAAGGAGAGTAACAAAATGCACAACAACAAATTATTGGTAATCGTGATTGCTTTAGCTGCCCTGGTGCTTGGGGCCTGCGCCCCGGCCGCAGTGCAGGGAGCGAGTGCTCCCGGTGAGCAGCCGCGCACCTTATCCGTCAACGGTACCGGAACAGTAACCCTCGATCCGGACATCGTCCGCATTTCGCTGGGCGTCATGACCGAGGCATCGGATGCCACCGAAGTGGTCAACCTGAATAACACGCAGACTCAGCAGTTGATCGCGGCCCTCAAGGACCTGGGCATTGCGGATGAAGATATTGCCACCACCGATTTCAGCATTTACCCGCGCGATAACTACGACCTGCAAGGCCAACCGACCGGCGAAAAGGTCTACAGCGTGCAGAACACCGTGCGCATCACCGTGCGTGAGTTGGATAACCTGGGTGCTATCCTGGGTGCGGCCGTCGATGCTGGGGCCAACAATGTGTACGGTATCCAGTTCGATGTGGCCGACCGTGAGGCCAGCTATGCCGAGGCCGTGGATGCCGCCATGCAGAACGCCAACGAGCGGGCGCAGGCTTTGGCCGGAGCCGCCAGCGTCGAGTTGGGTGACGTTTACAACGTTAGCACCAACGTTTACGGTGGCAGCTTTGACACGGTTGTGTCCGAGCGGGCGCTGGGTTTGGGCGGCGGCTCGGATGTGCCGATCCAACCTGGACAAATGCAGATCACGGTCAACGTTTCCGTAACCTACGAATTGAAGTAATGTAAACGTAATATTGGCCGGGCCGGGATGAAAATCCCGGCTCTTTTTTTGTTTAACACGAATAGCACGAACGTGTTTTGTTTTTCTCTGCGGTAAATTTCACGATGCGATATCTAATCATCCACCGACCCTGGATGCGTTATACTGTATCCATAACGGAAGGAGCAGGTATGGCCCCCGAAAACTCCTCACCAGATGTCCCGATCTTATTAGGAAATATGCCCGCGCAGGCATTGCTTTCCACGCACCAATGGCAGTTGGACGGCACCGAATCTACACCCAACGACTGCACGGTGACCTCGATTGCGATGACCGTCAACCAGGCGATCACGCTGCTGGGCGCGCCGCTTTTCCCGGAAGGCCCTTTGCAGCATGGCACCCTGGCGCGCATCATGGACCGGCGGCCTTTCCTGTACCGCATCCCAGCCTGGTTTCCCAAGTTTGGACAGACAGACGGGCGTGGGGCCACACCGCCCTGGGGCGCACGTATGATGCTCAATCACTACGCCCGCAGGCTACGCCGCATGGGGCAGGTGCGCGCCTGGGAAGCCAGTGTGAGCAGCGGCAATACGCCCGAAGACTTGAAGCGCAATATTGAAAACGGTTATCCAACGATCATCTTTGGGGTGTGGAGCAATGGCACGCCGCATGCCATCACCGTGGCCGGGTATGACTCCGCCAACGACCACTGGCTGCTGCTCGACCCCGCCAGCCAACTGCCTGATCGGGAGACGAGGAAGGATTTCCACCGCTGGCGCACTCCACAGTTACGAGCCTGGTGGGTGGGTTGGGAGTTGGCCTTGGGGCTAACCATCCCGATCTATAAAGCCGGTACGATGATTACGTTAAAGACGGATTTGTAAGCAATTATTGTTGAGCAAGGAATGGAGATAGCATGGCAGCAGTGAACGTCGGTGTGCTTCACCCCGGGGCGATGGGGATTTCGTTGGCGGCCTCGGCACAGAATAGTGGGGCGCATGTACATTGGGCTTCACAGGGGCGCAGCCCACAAACCCGCGAACGCGCTGAAAAATATAACCTGATCGACGCAGGGACAGGGGCACAGTTGTGCGCGACCTGCTCGGTGTTGGTCAGCATTTGTCCACCGCACGCCGCCGAAGACGTGGCCGCTGAAGTGCGGGCGCATGGCTTCAAGGGGCTGTACCTGGATGCCAATGCGATCTCGCCCCAACGCGTCCAGCGTATTGGTGAAAAGATGGCGGAAGCCGGGGTCAGTTTTGTGGATGGCAGCGTGATTGGCGGCCCGGCCTGGGAGCCGGGCAAGACCTGGTTATATCTTTCCGGGGCAGAAGCTGAGACCGCAGCCGAATTGTTTTCGGCAGGGCCGTTGGAGACTTACGTGATCGGCGATACAGTGGGCGACGCTTCGGCAGTCAAGATGTGCTTTGCGGCCTACACCAAGGGCAGTTCGGCTTTGTTGAGCGCCATCGTGGCGCTGGCTGAAGCGTTGGGGGTGCGGGATACTTTGGAAATGCAGTGGTCGCGTGGCGGTTCTGACTTTGCCGAAAGCACGCGCGAAAGAGTGCGCCGCACGACCGCCAAAGCCTGGCGTTTCGAAGGCGAGATGCACGAGATCGCCGATACGTTCGAACATGTCGGTCTGCCGGATGGCTTCCACCGCGCTGCCGCCGAAGTCTACCAGCGCACGGCGCAGTTCAAGGATCGCCCGGAGACGCCTTCGTTGGAGGAAGTGCTGGCGGCGTTGCTGGAGGAAGAGACCAAAAACTAAATCGCTGAGGACGCAGGGAAAATGTCTAGCCTTTTCTTAAGAGAAAATCTCGGATTTTCTCCAAGGTGCGCTGAGTTTTTTCTGAATAAGTTCTCATCTCTGCGGCTCTCTGCGTTCTCGGCGGTAAAAATAAAAAAAGCTCCTGGAATTTCCAGGAGCTTCGTGTTTATCATTACGCTCGGACCGTATTATCTCCAAATACCACCCATTTATAAGTGGTCAACTCTTTGAGCGCCATTGGGCCACGCGCATGCAGGCGCTGGGTGGAGACGGCCACTTCCGCCCCTAGGCCGAACTGTGCCCCGTCGGTGAAGCGCGTGCTGGCATTGACGTACACGGCGGCCGAGTCGACCTCGGCCACGAAACGTTGGGCGTGAGCGTCGGTCTCGGTCAGGATGCCGTCGGAATGCGCGGTGCCGCACTCGACGATGTGATCCATGGCTGCGTCCAGATCGTCAACGACCTTCAAGCCCAGGATCAATGCTAACCACTCGGTGGTGAAATCGTCCGGCCCGGCGGGCTGCACCAGCGCGGCATCCGGTTCTTTGAGGGCGGCCATAGCGCGTGGTTCGGCCCGGAAGGTCACCCCGTCCTCCGCCAGGCGTTCGACGACACGCGGCAGGAATTCGTCGGCGATGGCTTTATTAACTAACAGCGTATCCAGGGCGTTGCACACCGAAGGGCGCTGCACCTTGGCGTTCTGGATCACGGGCAGGGCAGCGTCCAGGTCGGCGCTGGCATCTACGTACAGGTGGCACACGCCGATGCCGCCGGTGATGACCGGGATGGTGCTGTTCTCGCGGCAGAACTTGTGCAGTCCGGCCCC
>JBNKDB010000134.1:0-2433 GCA_050288045.1 Anaerolineales bacterium
TGCTTGCAGATCCGTCTCCCCAGAAATGTAGACAAATGATTGACTTGCATCTCCACCCAACGCTTCGAACTCCTCGCTGACAACATTCCAAAAGGTTTCAGTATAGGAGCGGTTCCCGATGTCATAGATGCCAACAATGCGATGCAGACCGCGACTCTGATAGATATACTTCGCCGTAACTCTCCCCCAGGCATAGTTACTCGACATCACCCGAAAGAAATAATCGCCCTGGTGATCAAAATCCGAACTGGCCGCGGTAGGACTGAGCAGCACAACTTCGGCTTCGTTGATTTCGTCCAAGACGGCGGCGGTTTGTTCGCTGGTGGTATGCCCAAGGATGGCAACCACCCCAGCTTCGATCAATTCAGCATCCATCTGGCGCGCCATCTCCGGATCGCCCTTCTCATCCCGGATCAATAATTGAATGGGGCGGCCATTGATACCTCCCGCGGCGTTGATCTGATCGACGGCCAGCATCACGCCATCTCGGGCTTCAACCCCCAGATCGCTGCGCCTTCCGGTCATTTCCATTGATAGGCCAACCAGAATGGGTTGTTGATTCGTGCAGCCCGGAATCATCAAGAGCAGGAGACAAACTGCGATACACATATTTACTAATCTCACACGCATTACATCCTCCTTTTGATGAATAATAATGATCCGGGAAAACATTTTCTCATCGAATATCCACTTAATCGTATCTTATCCCTATAATACGTTTTTTTGCATTTTATGTCTATTGGTTTGTTGGGACGGTTGTCCTTATCAGAATATGACGATTGACACTACTCAAAAGCAGCCAAAAGCGGGAACATTAAATCAAACAATACATGCAGAGTTTATCTGATTAGGCAGAATTATTGGTAATTTTCCTCAAATTCCCCCAAATATAAAAGGAGGTATTTCTATGCCCGTAAAGGGATGGATAGAAGTAAACCAACTCTACTGCAAGGGGTGTGAGTTATGCGTCGCGGCCTGTCCTCAGGATGTGTTGGCATTGGACATGGAGCATTTGACGCCCAAGGGTTACCACCCCGCTCACCTGGCAGCCGATGGCTGCACCGGCTGCGGCATCTGCGCTATCGTGTGCCCGGATGCAGCATTGACCGTGTTCCGTGAGGCCCCGCAACCCAAGACACAGGCTGCGGTATAGGAGGCAGTATAGTGAAGCAATTACTTAAAGGCAATGAGGCCTTCGCCGAAGCCGCGGTGCGCGCTGGGTGCGAAGGCTTTTTCGGTTATCCGATCACGCCCTCGACCGAATTCCTGGAATACATGGCGCGCCGCATGCCCGAACTTGGGCGCGCTTTCGTCCAGGCGGAGAGTGAGGTAGCGGCGATCAATATGGTTTACGGTGCAGCCTGCACCGGCAAACGCGTGATGACCGCTTCTTCCAGCCCGGGCGTCAGCCTGATGATGGAAGGTATTTCTTACATCGCCGGGACCGAAGTGCCGGTGGTGATCGTGAACGTAATGCGCGGTGGTCCTGGCTTGGGCAATATTGCCCCCTCCCAGGGCGACTACAACCAGATGGTCAAGGGCGGCGGGCATGGGGATTATTTCCCGCTCGTGCTGGCCCCGGCCAGCGTACAGGAAGCCGTCGACTACATCGGCCTGGCTTTCGACCTGGCAGACAAATACCGCTCGATTGTCAACATCGTAGTAGACGGCAACATCGGCCAGATGATGGAACCGGCCGAACTGCCACCGATGCGTGAACTCCCCACCGAATATCCCGATTGGGCAATCACCGGCGCGGAAGGCCGCCCGGCGCAATCGCTTTCCTCGATCTACATCGACCCGCACGACGAGGAAGTCACCAACATCCGCCTGCTGCGGCGCTGGATGGAAATCGAAGCAAATGAAGTTCGCTACAAAGAATATTACATGGACGACGCCGAAATCGTCGTGATCGGTTTCGGCACCGCCGGGCGTGTGGCCTCCTCCGCCGTGCGTGAAGCGCGCGAGGAAGGCATCAAGGTCGGCCTGTTCCGTCCAATCACACTGGCCCCCTTCCCCAAGAAAGAGATCGCCGCCATCGCCGAACGCGCCAAGCGCATTCTGGTGGTCGAGATGAACACCGGCATGATGCTGGATGACGTCAACCTGGCCGTACAGGGTCGCGCCCCGGTCGAGTTCTACGGCCGCCTGGGCGGGGTTACGCCTTTCCCAGACGAGATCCTGGCAGAGATCAAGCGCGTGGCCGCCAATGACGCCCCCGTCAACGGCAACAGCCGCGCCTTGTGGTTGGACCGGCTTGAAAAGTCCATTACAGGAGGTAAATAATGGTGACCCAAATGCAACCCAAAATCATCTACGAACGCCCTGAGGCGCTTACCAACGCGGTCACCCATTACTGCCCAGGTTGTACGCGCGGTATCGCTCACCGGTTGGTGGCCGAAGTGCTGGACGAAATGGGGCTACGTGAAAAGA
>JBNKDB010000135.1:0-3999 GCA_050288045.1 Anaerolineales bacterium
TGCCCAGGCCGGGATGCGCCCGCTGTAAAGCGGCGATCAGGTAGCTGAAGAAACGCCCTGCTTCGTCGTCGGCCGCGTCCAGCGATAGCCAGGTAACCGGCAAATCCAGCCCATCCACCCAGGCGCTGATGCAGGCCGTCTTGCCAAACCCGGCCGGAGCGGACACGAGCGTGATACCCCGTCCGGCTTCCAGGCCGGCGTTCAGGCGTTGGATAAGTTGCGGGCGCAGCACGCGTTTGGGAGGTAAGGGCGGGCGGCGTAATTTTGTGGCCAGCAATCCAGATTTCACGATCATTCCTGCTTATAAGATGGGGTCTCAAAGCGTTATTATATCCGCGATCAAAGGGAAAATATGATTGCAGATGAAAAATGTTGTAGACTTTCTCTTGTGAAGGTAAACTTCTGAACGGTTTTTTCCTAGATCACCCAATACGGAATCGCGCTGAGCGGCGCGTAAACCAGCAAATCCCAGAACACATGCAGCAGCAGCGGCCCCACCAGGTTATCCGACCATTCCATCCAATAGGAAGCCAGAATATTGTGTAATACGCCCAGGAAAAACAATTCCAGGTGCAGGCCAATCGGGAAGCCTTCCCACATATGCACCACATTCTTGAACAAGGCCAGCGCCACCACCGCCAGAATCACCCGCCGCCAGCGCGGATGGTGCGCAGCCAGTCGGTTCTGCACGTAACCGCGGAAGAAAATTTCTTCGGCAGTTGCCACCGCCAGGATTGCAGCCAGTGCCGGGTAAGAGCCGCCAAAGCCCAACGGGATCCATTCACCGCGCGTCAAGAAGTTATACAGGCTGAAATAGCCCCAACCAAAGAACGCCAGTGCAGCAGCGATCAGCGTATGCCGCGGCCATTTGTCCTTGGTCAGTTTAAAATCTTTCCAGCTCCACCGGTTGCGCCTGAATACCAACCCCCAGTAGAAGGCCATGACCAGTAGAATAACAAGGCTGAGGGTTTGCAACGGCAGAATGCGCGTGTAGTACAGGCTGGTAAACAGATACAATCCCCCTACGACCAGGAAAGGCTCGAAGCGCGAGTCGAATAGCAAGACAGTAGTACGCGGCGATGGAGTTTGCATGTAGGGCAAAATTTTATTGAATTAAGACTATCCTTCTGGGGTCAAAAAAAGTCGTTCTAACTGGGCAGCAGGCAAGAACCTGGTCAGCACAGTCACCATGGCAGTAGCTGCCAGCATGATCGGCAGCAGCAGCGTGCCGTAACATTCCGGCGGCGGTTCGCTCTCTGGGTCCGAGGCCTCAGGTGGAGCTGCCGCTCTTTCCGAAACCTGCTCAAGCGCGGCAACCACACCGCTGAACACGTTTCCAATCTCTGGGCCTAACACGGCCAGGATCACGATGACCACAATCGCAACAAGCACGAGAATAAGCGCGTATTCTACCAACCCCTGCCCCCTGAAACGCTGCGGCTTCAGCTTCACAGGTCACTCCTCTACGATGTCAGGTAAAGCTATAGTTTATGGTTTTACGTTGAATGAAACAGCCTACGATCAAAATATCTAGAACTTAATTTTATCATCAGTTGATTTTCATGGATAAAATTCAAAATTTTTTCTAAGAATTACCTCCTAGATTGCAATCAAGAGCCGGTTCTATGCGGCCTGCGCTCCAAGTTGCCACAACCGGCGGGCGATCAATACATACCAGACCACACGAAAGGGGGCAGAAAGTGTCGGCGGCAGAAAAATCCAATCGGGTGCGATGGGCAACACAAAAAAATAACCCAGCATGAGCACATTGGCGGCAATGCCCACATAAGCCGTAGCCTTGGAGAACACCCCACTGCGCAGCATGACGACCGACATCACCAACCCAGCGAGCACGACCAGCAGCAGGCCAAGGTAGAAACCGCTGCCGTGGGTGCTGCTGGCAATCAGCGCTTCCCCGGCGGCCAGCAATGCAGCGCGTTGGGCTTCGGTGGTGGCTGTGGCGGATTTGTTGCTAAGGGCCAGCAGGGCGAAGGCCTGGTTGGAGGCATAGAAACTGGCAATTCCCGTAAAACTAAAGGCAATGGCAACCGCCATCCAACTGCGGTTGGCCTCCCGCAGCGCGGCGTAGACCGCCAGGAAGAGCACGCCAACCAACGTATAATTGACCAGGTCAAAAACCTTGAACATGGTCAGACCGATGAGCGGTGTATCCTGGAACACGGCGAACCATTCCCCGGCACTGACCGGCCAAGTATGCGGCCAAGACTTGACCCAACCCATATTCAAGATCAGCGAGAATTCGGCGCTGAGGTTGCGCCGGAAAAGGACCACGGCGACCAGGGCCGCCACCGCGCCTAACCGATAGAGGCGCTTCCAGGAATCGCCTACCTGCTGCACTACTGTAGTTTGATCGCTCATTTTTTGCTTCCCTCTACTTACACTTTACCTACTTACAAACTTACGATTGCCTGCCCAACAATGATCTCACGGACATAGTTCGGCTATATCAGGCGCATTAACTACACGCAATTCATCTTCGCCGGTAAAGATCACTGCGGCGGCATAGAGCACATCGTTCTTTTCACAACTGATCGCGATCACATCGGAGCCATGCGGAAAATCAATTTCATCTCCGGCCAACGGCAGCAAGATGCGGCGGTCTTCAACACCCAACAGATAGATCGAGAGTTCCTTGCCCTCCTGTCGCTGAATAACTTCGGGATAGACACCCCGCCCCGGGTCTACCCGGCTGTTGCCCTGCGCCAGGAAATCCTGTAACTCAGCCTCTGCGGCCGGGTCGGCATAGACTACGTCATCAGCCGCCAGTAGATCCAATACCGCTTGCTTATCCATCGAGGTGAATTTTGCAGGAATGGCCTTATCGAGCACGATCATGGTCACTGGCACCAGCAGAAAGGCCAGGGCGATCCCCAGCGCCTTGCCAAATGGAAACGGCGCAGACCGAGTTGGAAGCATTTCATTTTCTTCCGGCAGAGTCGCCGGTGCAGCCCATAATTTATAGAAACTGTCTTGCTTGCCACCCAGCAACAGCCAGCCCCATTCACACACCTGGGCCAGCCCAAGAGCATAATAGAAGATTGCCACCCAATCACCCGGCAAGTTATAGCGCCAACCGGAAACACGCGCCAGCGCCAGGCTAAAGGAGAACCCCAGCAACACGAACAATGGGAACAAGCCCGCCCAGCGTTGCCGCCGCCAACTGGTCCCCACACCGATGGCAACCAGCGCCATGTTCAACACCAATGAAATAGAGGATTCACCCGCCCACTCCCCATGCCACATCGGCCAATAAGGCAACTCGCGCACGTATTCCTTCAAACCATAGAGTTTGAAGGAAACCGGCAGCGGCATCACGGTCAAAGTCAGGTTGCGAACGTAGTTATCAGAGACGATCATGGCAATCTCGAAGGGATGATCCCAGACAATCGCGCTGAATCGCTCCGAAAAGCGCTCATAATACTCCACGTCGGTCTCGCCGGGCAAGAAACTACGGTCGATATCTTCGGGGGTATCGCCGTAAATTTCGGCCATGAAACTGATCGAGGTCAGATGCTCAATGATAAAGTGACCACTGTACTGGTAATTACGCAGCATCCACGGCGAAAGGCTGACCGCCAACCCAACCGCGAACAGCACCAAAGTTTCCAACATCTGCCGCCAGCGCCGGAAGAACACCAACACCACAACCGCCACAAAGGTCGGCGCAATCACCATCATCTGTGAGCGCATCAACATGCTTAGCCCCAGGATACCGCCTAGAACCAGCGGCGCTAACCGCCGGGATTGCGATTGTTCTAACCAGCGCACCCCCACCAATGCGAAGACGGTCATGGCCAACGCGGCCGGAATACCGACCAGCAACAGCTTGGAATGCGAAACATTCAAGGTCTGCGCCAGGGCCATCGTGTTGATCTCACGGGTGACGATCAGCGCCGCGATCAGCAGACCAGCCAGGCGACCGTGCAGACGTTTGCCCAATAGATAGAGCAATGCCGGGAAGAGCGCCAGGGTGAATAC
>JBNKDB010000136.1:0-3310 GCA_050288045.1 Anaerolineales bacterium
CGCCGATGTATAGGTCGCCGGTCACCGAGTCGAAGCTGAAGCGCCAGGGGTTGCGCAGGCCAAAGGCCCAGATCTCTGCCAAGCCGCCGCCGTTCACAAAGGGGTTGTCGGCCGGTACGGCATAGGGATCGCCGTTATCCACGTCTATGCGCATGAGCTTGCCGAGGTAGGTATCCAGTGATTGGGCGCGGCCTTCGGGGTCGCCCGCCGAGCCGCCATCCCCCAATCCAAAGTACAGGTAGCCGTCCGGGCCAAAAGCAATCCCGCCGCCGTTGTGGTTGGCGTAAGGCTGGCGGACGAAGAGCAACTGTTTTTCGCTGCCCGGGTCGGCGGTCAATGGGTCAGCCGTCACCTGGAAACGGGCGATATGGGTATCGCCGTTCTTGTCGGTGTAGTTGACGAAGAAATAGCCGTTCTTGGCGTAGTTCGGATGGAAAGCCAGCCCCAGCAAACCTTGCTCGTTGCCCGCGCTGCCTACCCGGTCGCGGATGTCCAGGAAAGGCTGGGAGAGCACGCGTCCATTCTCGATCACGCGGATCATGCCGGGCTGCTCGACCACGAACAGGTAGGCACTACCATCTGGGGCGTAGGTCAGGTCAACCGGTCTTTCCAGGCCGGAGGCGAACGCCGTCCAGGTGTAGCCGCTCGGGTCGGGGATGGATGCTACCGAGGTCGCGGTTGGATCAGGTTCTGCGCCAACTTCAGTCGGTGTGGCGGTTGCCACAGGTGGCGCCGTAGGAATGACCGCCGTGGCGGTCGGTGTAGTAGGTTCTGGCGTTGGCGTGGTGGGAATCCCACAAGCCGCGACAGCCAGCATCATCACCCCCAGAAAAGCAAACAAAGATTTCAGTTTAGACATATTCAATCACCGTTAAATAGATTTACGCGTTCCCCCACAGGTGAGTACCGGTAAGAACGCCCCTGTGGAGTGCATATCCAGATAATGAATTCCGTTAACTTGCCCCGTTACTCCTGCCTGAACTCGGCATCGATGATATCTTCCTCATCAATCTCGGGTTCTTCCGGGTCGCGCACCGCAGCCGAAACCGTACCTTCCAACTGCTGGCGGTGCTCGGCGACCACGTCCGGCGGACACATCTCGATGAACATATAACTGCCCAGTACGATCACACCGATATCATCGATCGGCGTGGGAATATCGAACGGGAAAATGAAGTAGATGAATGACCCGAAGGGCACCAGCTTGGTGAGCCAGGGTACACGCTCGTCGTTGACCAAGGCCCAGACCAGCTTGAAATGCCGGGCGATGCCCTGAAAGAAACCGGCATCCTGATTCGGAACGAGCTTGCGTTTGTCACTCATAGCCCACTCGGTTTACTCGGTTACTTCCTCGTATTCACCGTCGACGACGTCGCCATCAACGACCTCGACTGCTTCGGTTTCTTCAGCCGTCGAGCCGACGATCTCTTTACGCAGCGCTTGCTTGTGCTCTTCGACCACGTCTTGCGGGCACATCTCCAGGAAGAAGAAGGTCCCCAGGCCGATCACAAAAGCATCATCGACCGGCATGATCGGCCACAGGTCAGCGGGCCAGATCAAATACACCAGCGTGCTTACCGGCAGCAGCTTGAGCAGCCAACTGACCCGGTTGTCACCCATCAAGCGCAAGATCAGCTTGAGCTGGATTGCCAGGTTCTGGAAAAAGTTTGGATCGCTGCGCGAAGGAATGAGGTCGCGTCTTTTATTCTCTGCCATATCTGCCTCCTGAACTAATGCGCAAATAAAAATACCTACAAACACATTAACGATGGACTGATTATACTATGCCGGTGTAATCAGAATGATAGAGGACTCTAAACGAATAATTAACAATCAATGAGTGAGAGCCAGCCGGTCGTCCAATAGGTTTGCGGCCCTTATTTCCATCCCAATGGACCCAAATGTTAAAAAATTCATAACCGGCTCATAACCTAATTCTGGTATAATAGATTTGATCAAAAGGATCCCTCGTTTCACCCCCACAATCGAATCAATATTGGTAGCAGCTTTTGTGTGAGTCCAACGGCGAACGTCTTACCGTCCGTGCTAACCGCCTATGCGTGGGAGTAATTCTGAGGTCTGAGCAGTGTTGATTTCCTGATAACTGGCCGATTTCACCAGGCGATTCACAGGAGTACGTATGAAAACCGTTGTTGCCGGAGCACTCGGGGAATGTGTTCACGTTGCCGGTGTCTCGAATTTTCTGCGGCTGGCCGAACAGGCTGGCTGGCGGACAGTTTTCATTGGCCCGGCTGTGCCGGTTGAACGCTTCCTGGAAGTTGTCCGGGAAGAAGGCGCTGACCTGGTGGGCGTTTCCTACCGCCTGACGCCGGAGAACGGCGAACGCCTGCTGGCCGCCTTCGCCGAAGCCGCCGACGATTTGCGGGAGCAAGGCGTCAAGTTCGCTTTTGGGGGCACACCGCCGGTGGCCGAGCGGGCGCGCAAGTTGGGCTTTTTCGATGCCAGTTTCGACGGTACGGAAGGCAGCGACCGCGTGCTGGCTTATTTGAACGGGGAACGGGGGAACGGTAACAAATCAACAGACTTCCCTCAAACCACGATTACGCGCATCCAAAGCAAAGCTCCTTATCTTATTATACGGCATCACTTTGGTCTGCCAAGCATGGCGGCCACGCTGGAAGGCATGCGCCAGATCGCCGCGGCGGAAGTATTGGATGTGATCTCGTTGGGCATCGACCAGGACGCCCAGGAGAACTTCTTCCACCCCGAGCGCCAGAACCCACGCAAGCAAGGCGCCGGTGGTGTGCCGGTGCGCAGTCCGGAAGATTACGCCGCACTGTATGCCGCCAGCCGCACGGGCAACTACCCGCTGATGCGCACCTACTCCGGCACGGACGATTTCATCCGGCTGGCAGAGATGTACGTCGAGACGATTAACATCGCCTGGGCCGCCGTGCCGCTGTTCTGGTTCAATCGCATGGATGGGCGCGGCCCGTGGGACCTGGAAGGCTCGATCCGTGAACATCACAAATTGATGGCCTGGTACGGGCAGCGCGGCATCCCGGTAGAACTCAACGAACCGCACCACTGGGGCATGCGCGACGCCCCGGACGTGGTCTTTGTGACCGCGGCCTATCTGGCGGCCTACAACGCGCGCTCCTGCGGCGTGGGTGACTATATCGCCCAATTGATGTTCAATAGCCCGGCCGGATTATCGGACGCCATGGACCTGGCGAAAATGCTGGCGATCCTGGAATTGATCGCCGAACTGGAAGGCCCAGACTTCCGTATCTGGCGGCAGACGCGCACCGGACTGCTCAGCTACCCGCTCGATTTCGACCTGGCGCGC
>JBNKDB010000137.1:0-4251 GCA_050288045.1 Anaerolineales bacterium
AGTCTTTCGCTGCGTTCCACATCTCGATTATAACGTTTTTGATGAAACATACAATTATTCTCTTAGAGTTGATTTGCCAATAATCATCCACACACATAGCAATTTGTTGCAGAAAACGAAAACAAAACTTTCACATTTCCCTACTTGCCAGCAGGAATGATCATAAGGCGCAGTAGGAGAGGATTTGAAACCCTCCCCCTACAACATAGCAACTGTAATTACAATCGCTAGTACAGCTTGACTAGCTTGCAAAGATCATTTCCCCGTTGTCTTTAAACCCTGGAGCGAATATAATAAAACCAGATCTCATTATGTTCAATCGCCTCATAAACGAACCCAGGCAGCCGGGTGCAGCAACCCTTGTATTGGCGTCCCTGGAGGCGGCTGAAAACAATCTTGGAGAGGGCTAATCTATGGATTTTCGTCTATCAGAAGAACATATCATGGCACAGAAAATGGTGCGCGATTTCGTGGAAAAAGAAGTTGCCCCGGAAATCAAGGACTGGGACCGCAAGCAGGAAATGGCCCCGTTCATCCTGCCGCGCATGGCCGAACTGGGCATCCTGGGCATCAACGTCCCGGTGCGCTACGGCGGGCAGGGTTTCGACTACATCACGCTGGGGCTGGTTTGTGAAGAATTGGAAGCGGTGGACAGCACCCTGCGCGTGGTCATGTCGGTGCACATGGGCCTGAACAGCATGGCCCTGCTGCAATGGGGTACAGAAGAGCAGAAGCAGCACTTCCTCACCCCGCAAGCCAAAGGCGAAAAGATCGCCTGCTTTGGTTTGATTGAATTTGGAGTTGGTTTGGACGTAGCTGCCATGAAAGGCACTGCCAAAAAAGATGGCGACGAATGGGTGCTCAATGGCGAGAAAATGTGGATCTCGCTGGCGACCAAAGCCGACAACTGCCTGGTGGTGATGCGCACCGACCTGGACACCGACAAAGCCAGCAGCGGGTTGACGGCCTTCATCGTCGAGCTCGACCGGCCGGGCGTGACCACAGGCGACATCCACGGCAAACTGGGTGTCCGCGCCGGTTCCACCGGTTGGGTCGCCATGCAAGACGTGCGTATCCCCGACTTCAACCGCCTGGGCGAAGAGGGCGAAGGCTTCAAGATCGCCATGTCGTGCCTGGATAACGGGCGCTACACCGTAGCTGCCGGAGCCACCGGCCTGATCCGCGCCAGCCTGGACGCCAGCGTAAAATACGCCAAAGAGCGCAAAGCTTTTGGGCAAGAGATCGGCGAATTCCAGCTAATCCAGCAGAAGATCGCCTACATGGTACAATCCTACGAAGCAGCAAGATTACTCTATTTACGAGCAGGATGGATGAAAAATATGGGGACGCGCAACACGCGTGAGACCTCGCTGGCAAAATGGTACGCCACTGTCGAGTCTTTCGACGCGGCTTCCGAAGCTATCCAGGTACATGGAGCCTATGGCTACAGCGACGAATACGACGTGGAACGCTACCTGCGCAATTCCAAAGGGGCTGTGATCTATGAAGGGACCGCCGAAGTCCACCAGTTGATGCAGGCCGGTTATGCCCTGGGCTACCGCAAGGACAAGCCGCTGCGCTGTGAACTTCCGGCATACGATCCTGATTACTGGCAAGCAGAAGAGTAGGCAACGTTGGGCGGGCATCGTACCGGTAGCCGCCGCTCGCCCCTGGATGGATAGGAGGATACATTGAAAATTATCGTTTGTGTCAAACAAGTCCCCGACTCTGCCGCCACGGTAACAGTGGAAAACGGGCAGGTCGTATGGGGAGATGCCCCGCTGGTGATCAACCCGTGGGATGAATACGCTGTGGAGGCCGCCCTCAAGCTCACCGAAGAGCATGGTGGCGATGTGGTCGCCCTCAGTATGGGTGCCGCCGATGAAAAAGAAGCTATCAAACACGCCCTGGCAATGGGGGCCAGCGAGGCTATCCTGGTCTCCGACCCGGCGCTGAAAGACACCGACGCCGGTGGCACCGCCAAAGTGCTGGCCGCCGCCGTCCAGAAGATCGGCGACGCCGATATGGTCATCTTTGGCCGCCAATCGATCGACAGCGACTCTGGCTTGATGGCCTCACAGGTTGCCCGCATCCTGGGCTGGCCTTCGCTCACGCTGGTCGCCGCCATCGACGAACTCAATGTGGCTGGCAAGCAAACGCGTGTCGAGCGCAACACTGAAGAAGGCCGCCAGGTAATCGAGAGCCGCTTACCGGCCGTCTTGAGCATCACCAAGGATTTCGGCGAACCGCGTTATCCGTCCTTCATGGGCATCCGCAAAGCCTCGCGCGCCGAAGTGCCCGTGTGGGGTGTGGCCGACCTGGGTATTGCCGCACCTGAAGCTGTGATCTCCTGGCCGGAGGTCATGAACCCGCCCACGCGTGAAGTCACCACCGAGATCATTTCCGGCAGCAACCCGCAGGAAATTGCCGAAACGCTGGCCGAGAAGATCATCGCCGAGAAGGTGCTGTAATGGATAACAAAGTTTGGGTTTACGTAGATCAATTCAAAGGCGCAGCACTGCCCGCTTCTTGGGAAGCCATTGGCGCCGGCCGCAAGCTGGCCGACGAACTCGGCAGCGGCGTGACCGCGGTCGTGTTCGGCGAGAATGTGGCTGCCCTGGCAGATACCGCTATCCATTACGGGGCCGACGAGGTCTTGCTGGCCGACGACGCCACTCTGGCCGACTACCGCACCGATCCGTATACCACCCTGCTGGCAAAGCTGGCCGGGGATGGCAAACCGGATGTAATGCTCTTCCCGACCACGACGCGCGGCCGTGAATTGGCCGGGACCACCGCCATCGACCTGGACACTGGCGTGCTGGTGGACGTGATCGATATAGAATTGGACGGCGACGCGGTCGTTGCCACCCGCCCGGTGTACGCCGGGAAGATCCTCTCCAAGGTGCGCTGTGCAGCCCGCCCGCAGATCGTTACGCTGCGCGTGCGTGCCTTCGGCAAGCCGGTGTTGGATGAAAGCCACAGCGGCACCATTACCAAGGTCGAGCCGGTCATGGCCGAAGCCGACATCCCCACAAAGGTGATCGAGTACAAACAGGATGAAGGCACCGTCAGCCTAACCGATGCCGGGGTGATCGTTTCCGGTGGACGCGGCACATCCAACAACCCCAGCCTGGAACCGCCCGCCGACATCACCGATGATGCCGAGAAAGAAATCTGGCGCGCCCAGCAGGGCTTTGCGCTGATCGGCGAATTGGCCGACGTACTTGGCGGGGCCGTTGGAGCCAGCCGCGCCGCAGTCGACGCCAATTACGTGCCCTATGCCCACCAGGTCGGCCAGACCGGCAAGGTGGTCTCGCCCGATCTATATATTGCCTGCGGCATTTCCGGCGCCATCCAGCATCTGGCGGGGATGCGCACCAGCAAAGTGATCGTCGCCATCAATAAAGATCCCGACGCCCCGATCTTCAACTACGCCCGCTTTGGCGTGGTTGCTGACCTGTACGACATCGTTCCGGCGCTCACCGCAGCCTTCAAGGATAAGCTGGATAAGTGATCCTCAAACCATAAATGATGATCTTTGAGCGCAGCGATTTGATCGCTGCGCTTTTCTTTATATGCCAGAAATACGGATTTTCAACCAAATTCCATCCAATTTTCAAGCGCACGGCTTTACATAATCCTCTTACAATCCTGATAATATTCTCTAATCTTTTTCACAGATTTTCTTGCTATAATGCAATCTTCCGGCTGATTTACAGCAACGGAATTTTCATTGACAAAGGTTTTTGGGCGTGATAAAGTATGCCCTACCTTAAGCATATTCACATAATGGAGAAAGAAAATGTCTGAAAGTTTGACTGAAGGCGTTATTGAAAGCACCAACGGCAATGGCGCCAGCGACCGGCTTACTGGAATTGTAAAATGGTTCAACGCCCGCAAGGGTTACGGGTTCATTGGCCCGGATAACGGTGGTGACGATGTCTTCGTTCACTTCTCCGCCATTTCAGGCGAAGGTTACCTGAAGCTGGAACAAGGCCAGGAAGTTGAGTTCGAGATCGAAGAGGGCCCGAAAGGTGTTCAAGCAGCGCGCGTCGTTGCCAGATAAGCGAGCAACCTAAAGAGACTTCTCACAAGAGCCGCTCACGAGCGGCTCTTGTTCTTTAACCTGGGAACTTTTTGTCTCACGGGTACGTTATAAGCCTGAACAGACACACAGAAAGGATAAGTCTCTAATGAAGTTTAGATTCGTGTTATTCAGTACGCTTGCGATTTTACTGGTATTCGCTT
>JBNKDB010000138.1:0-4557 GCA_050288045.1 Anaerolineales bacterium
CATTGGGCGACTACTTCGGCAATGTCATCGACATCGACGACCTCGTCCAGCTCATGTTCGCCTTCCCAGACGGCGCGCTTCTCATTGAATTCGTCTTCGATGCGGATGCGCTCGGACTTCTTCTTGGCAGCACGCTCATAATCACGCTCTTGTCCGGCCTGTTCTTCCTCCGCCCGCAAGCGGTCGATCTCAGTCTTCATTTCTTTGAGATCATTGGGCAGGGAGTACAGTGCCACACGCAATTTGGCAGCAGCTTCGTCCATCAGGTCGATGGCCTTGTCCGGCAAGCGGCGGTCGGTGACGTAGCGGGCCGAAAGCTTGGTAGCAGCCACCAGCGACTCGTCCGAGAAGCTCACCCGGTGGTGGGCCTCGTAGCGGTCGCGCAGGCCGCGCAGCATCTGGATCGTGTCATCAATCGAAGGTTCTTCCACATACACGGGCGCAAAGCGGCGTTCCAGGGCAGCGTCCTTCTCGATGTGCTTGTGATACTCATCAAGTGTGGTCGCGCCAATACACTGCAATTCACCGCGCGCCAGCGCCGGTTTGAGCATATTGGAAGCATCCATCGCGCCTTGCGCAGCGCCCGCCCCTACCACGGTATGCAACTCGTCGATGAAGAGGATGATCTCCCCTTCGGCACGCTGCACTTCTTCGATGGTAGCTTTGAGACGTTCCTCGAATTCACCACGGAAGCGCGAACCGGCGATCATCGAACCCAGGTCGAGCGAGATCACGTTCTTCCCACTCAAGATTTCGGGCACGTCGTTGGTAGCGATCTTCTGCGCCAGGCCCTCGACGATGGCGGTCTTGCCGACACCGGCTTCACCGATCAGTACCGGGTTATTCTTGGTACGCCGGGAAAGCACCTGGATGACGCGCAGGATTTCTGCATCGCGGCCGATAACCGGATCGAGCTTGCCCTCGCGGGCCAGTTGAGTCATGTCGCGGGAGTATTTCTCCAACGTACGGTAACGCGTCTCGGCCTGTGGGTCGGTGACGCGTTGACCGCCGCGCAGTTGCTGCACGGCATCGTAGACACGTTCCTTGGTTACCCCGGCCCCTTCAAGCAAACGGGCAGCGGGTGTGCTGCGTTCACTCAAGATCGCCAGGAAGAGGTGTTCGGTTGAAATGTATTCATCTTTAAGGCGGTTGGCCTCTTCGTTTGCCAGGTCGATAATGCGCTTGACGCGCGGGGTGATGAAAATCTGCCCCGCGCCGCCGCCAAAGATATTGGCCTTGGGGCTGGTGCGCAAAATATAATCCAGGCGCTCGGTTAAAGCATCTCTATCAACACTAAGGATCTCTAATAGTTGACTAATCACACCTTGGGGTTGCTCGATCAACGAGAGCAGGATGTGTTCGGTATCGATTTGATTGTGCCCATAGCGTTGGATGATCTCAGCGGCGCGCTGCGCAGCCTCTTGAGCACGTTCAGTAAAGCGATCAAATCGCATCATAGGCATTTACCTTCTTTCGGCAGGGGGAAATATAAATGAGCAGGCATCCCTGCTACCCACATTATAACATCGGCGAGATTAGGGCTGTTATAGCATCTCGTTAGAAATATGTTTGAATCTGGACCGCTAAAATCCACTCAGGAAGCCGCAGTCGAGGACATTTTTCAGGGTGTGGCGGTTGTAGTCGGCGCTTCCGTAGGCGAAATTTTCACTTCCAGCGTGTCCTCCGGGGTTTCGGTTGGCGTCAGTGTGATCACGCTGGTATAGAATTGCGGCACCCAGCCCTGCCTACCGGCCGGGTCGACCACTTCGATCCAGACCCAGCCATCGACGATCTCATAGCCATAGAGCACGGTCAATTGGGTACCTTGCGGCACGTAACCGATGGCCGGGCCGTTAGGAGCCTGGCGAATAGCAACAGTTTGCCCATAAGCTTTGGAAACTACCGCCAGCGCCGGAGTAGATGTACTGGTCGGCGTCAGCGTCAAGGTAGGCGTTGGCGTTTCGGTCGGTGTTGGGGAAGGCGTATAAGTACGCGTGGCAGGCACGCGCGTGACTGTATAGGTCAGTGTCGGCCCGGGGGTAACAGTCGGCGTGGCAGTAGGAGGGGATAATGGGTCTAGGCGAGCGGCAAAAACTTGATCGATTTTAAGCTGCACAGGCTGCTGCAAGGCCACCGCAATCGCCTCCTGTAAGGCAACGCTGTCTGCGAAGCTGATTGGGTTGATTACCCGCACAGTAAGATCCATTTCCAGTGTATTGCCTTCCAACTGGCGGTAACTAAAATCTTCCAATTCCGAACCAGTCACCTCGGCCACCTTATCACGTACCACCTGGTTGATCTGCCCGGTACGCGTGGCCTGCTGCACGAATTGATAACTTTGCAAGCCCAACGGCACCAGCAAAACTGCCATCAATACCAGCGAGATCACTAAACTACGCGGAAAAACGCCTTCTCCTTCCCGGCGCTTGGGCCGGAATCCCAACACCCAGAAAATAAAAATCCCCGCCGCAGCGATCGCAACGATGTTGGTCAGGAAAAGCAGGCCCGCTCCGCGTGCCACATCCCAATCCCCAAGTGCGATCCCAATCCCGATCACACACAAAGGCGGCATCAAGGCGGTGGCAATCGCCACACCAGGGAGGGCAGCCGACAACTGCGGCTGTGCCAACGCGAAGGCTGCCGCCAAACCACCTGCCAGGGCTACACCCAAATCGAGCGGGGTTGGCAGTGTACGCGAGGTAATTTCCTGGGGCAGTTCCTGCAAAACCACAAAAGGCAGTTGTTCATTGACCCAGGCCAGGATGATCGAAAGCAAGACCGCAAAGATCGCCCCCCGCAACAAGGCCGAAAGCGCACTCCAGAACAGCTTGGTATCACCGACCAATGAACCCAACCCCAGGCCAAGCACCGGGGACATCAGGGGAGCCACCAACATGGCGCCGATGATAACGGCCGGGGAGTTGGTCAGCAAGCCGAGCGTGGCAATCGTACACGAAAGGATTACCAACACGAAATAGTCGAAATCCGGCTGCGAAGACTCGCGCAACTGCACCTGCACTTCGGCGCGCCGCTCCAAGCTGATCGGCGAGAGCATGCGCCGCCATTGATGGCGCAGCGTTACGCGCCAGCGCGCCAGATAGAAACCGATCTTGGAGGGTAAATCTTCCGGGGGTTTGGGTGGTAGCTGATCCAAAGCAATCTCTTCCTATAATTTAATTTTTGCTTGCTCTATTGTATCCATTTCAGGGCAGAGGACAACCCTATCCGGCTTGCTGGACGGGCAATTCCTTGGTGACCTCGTCCCGCACAGCGTTGCAGCGCTGGCAACCAGGGTCATCACAGAGTAAGGCACGCGCGTCCTGGCTGATCTGCGCCTTGGTAACTTCCAGCAAATCCTTTATTGCAACCGCCTGCACGGTGGCTTCACCAATTTCAGTCTTGCGTACGATCAAATCCAGGAATGGGGCAATCGCCGGAAAGCCTTTCGAACAGGCCGGGAACTGCGGGCATTCCAGCACACCTTCCGGAGTCAATGCCCAGCGCGTGAACGTACGGCGTCCGGCCAGCAGTTCGCCCAGGTGGATACTGGTGTTGGTATTATGGTCAACGCCCAACAACAACGCCCAACCATCTTGCTCGCTCAAGGCCTGGATAGGTGCCAACGGAAATTCCAGCGTTTGGGTTGCCAGGATATCACCGGCATTGACCCCTGCGAAAGACAGAATCGGGTGCATGGAGCGTTCGGCTTCTTCCAGTTTGCGCAAGGTCTCGGGAATAATGCCCATTATGCGGTCGGCTGGCATATCTTCCTGGAAGAATTCGGCCATCAGGTTGGCATCGTTCAGACTGTCATAGGTAATCGCATTCTCCGAGGGGCCGACCTTGGGCACCAGCATGGTCTTATACGTGAAGGTGGGCATCACAACCGTCTCGAAACTCGCCAGCAGCGCCCCAACCACCGTATCCGCCCCACCGCGCACCTGACCGAACGCCGCCAGGGAAGCATGCACCAGCACCGGATTCGAACGTTCCAGTTCCAGTTTACGCAGCCCCTGTAAGATTTCGTGATAGCCGATCATGATTTACTGCCTAACCTCATTCCCCTTTCCATTCCGGGGGACGTTTTTCAATGAAAGCCTGCATACCTTCTTTTTGGTCCTGGGAGGCAAACAGGAAATAGAACAAGCGCCGCTCGGCCGCCAAGCCTTCGGTTAACCAAGTTTCAAAGGCCTGGTTGACAGCCTGCTTGCCGATTTGCACGGCCAGCGGGGCGCGCGCCGCGATCTCTGCTGCCAGTTCCAAGGCTTCTTCCAGGTAGCGCTCGACCGGCACGACGCGGTTGACCAGGCCATAGTGTTCGGCTTCGGCCGCGGAGAGTGTGCGGTTGTTGAGCACCATCTCCATGGCGATGGCCTTACCAACGGCGTGCGTCAGGCGTTGGGTGCCACCCGCCCCGGGAATCACGCCCAGGTTGATCTCAGGCTGGCCGAATTTGGCGCTTTCGCTGGCTACGATCATATCGCAGGACATCGCCAATTCGCAGCCACCCCCCAGAGCATAGCCGGAGACCGCCGCAATGACCGGTTTTTTGATCGT
>JBNKDB010000139.1:0-3740 GCA_050288045.1 Anaerolineales bacterium
TATTGGACCTTTCTACTTATGAGACAGAAGACCGGCTTGCCTATGTGTTGGATTTCCTTCGTGCCCTACACGGCCTGCGAGCACGACGCGGGCGGCCCCACTGGGTGTTAATTGACGAAATACAGGGTTTTTGTCATCATGGGGAGGGTGAATTGTTAAATTTGCTGATAGATTGTATGCAAGACGGGATCGGCTTTGGGATTGTTAGTTATCGTCCCAGCCAGGTTCCCCCGGTTTTGCTCGAGAAGTTGGATCATTGGCTGTTGACTCGGATCAGTTTGCCCGAGGAGCTTCAGGTATTGAGACCTTATCTGGCCCAGGATCAGGAAGGAAACCAGGCCTTAGCCTCATTACCCAAATTGCCCTTTGGACAGGCATACCTGTGTTCCAGCCCCTACAGGCCGCTGACAGCCGAACGACACATCCCCGTGCGTTTCCATACTGGCCCCCGCACTGTCCCCCATTATCGCCATTTGCATAAATATCTCCGGGCGCTTTTGCCCCCTCATAAACGTTTTTACTTTTGTGATTCTAGCGGCAATCTCCTGGGGTATACGGCTGCAAACCTGTGGGAGTTCCGTGAAACTCTGGGCATGCTACCGCTTATATCCCTGCGATATCACTTACACCGCGGTGACTTCGAGCGCTGGTTGTGCGAAGTTTTGCGTGATACGGAACTTGCCCATCGCGTACAAAAGTTGGCTAGTCGCGATCTAAAGGGGGAAGATTTGCGTCAGGCTATGTTAGAAGTGGTGATCAACCGGTATGAAGAATTGGAGAACCTGTTATAAACCGGGATTCTGATTAGCAGTAACGAATCGGATTTTCAGCACGTTGCCGACTTTCACACTCTCAACCGGGTGGACTGCAAAAAAACTATAAACAACTCGACATAATCTTACGGACAGTGTCCGATCAAACCAAAACCTGATGATATTGCTATTGAGGTTTTTGAAGCAGAAGTAAAGCAATTTTATTCTTACTTTTACCAGGGAATAAATGGCTTTACCAGACTTAATCTGACAGTGTCTGTCTGGTCAAGTGCGAGCTATTATACCTTTGCTTTGACAGAAAACGTTTGGGCACAGAATCAACTTCTTTTGACGGTGCGAATCCCACTTGTCTGGTACAACCCATCATGATGGTGGGGCCATCATTTTTTTTCTGAGAGAAACAGGAGCACAGGCAGGCGTCTGAACTGTTGTTAAAGTCGTACATTCGGATTGGCGAAGGCCCAATCTATATGAGCCCTAAAGGTATTTATACTTTTTTGCCTCGAATTCTACGAAAGAAGTTTCGCAAGTTGGCCAAGAAGCAGGAACTAGTTCGGTGGGCAGAAGAAGTGATCTGAGCGAGCCGGTCAACAATCGAATACGAACCAACAGATTTCGTTGCGCAACTTCTGGTCGTCAAGCACGAGCTCCCGGATTTCGCTTGGAAGTTGTGCGCGCTGCCATTCGCACTCAAGGCGACCAGCTTCTTCAGCCCGACCGTCAAGCGCCGCTGCACGCACGGCCTTGATCGCATAGGCCGCAGCCCCGAGTTCATGGGCGGCGACATGCGCCACCACTGCCGCCTGGCCGGCAGCAAATGCGGCGTTCCGAGCGGCCCCGCTCAGCTCTCTCGCCGCAGCCATGGCATGGCCACCCGCCGCGCGAGACTGAGACATCGTGATCTCACCGCGCGTCCAAGCGCGAGCCAATTCGATGGCTCGACGCGGCCGGTCGTCATTGGGTTGGATTTCCTCGAATAAGTGCAACACATGCTGTGCGCAATCGGCAGCCCATACCGCAAGCAGGTGATGATCGGAATCTTGGAGAGTGCCGCCGCGACGCACAGTGATGAACCTGGGGTCCCGCTTCTTTGGTAATATCATTCGTTCCTACGCATTCCTTCTGCTCAACGATTTAATCAGCCGATCCGCCGGGTTTGACTTGGAGTGACAGCGACCCCGATCCGAGTTGGCTCAAAGCGCCGCGCTTCCCCACCGCCACAGGCGGGACGGCTGCAATCCCACACGATGGCAGGCCATCTTTTTTCACGAAATAACCAGTAAAAAAGCTGGTCATTAGCAATCCCATAGGATGGTAAACCATCCTTTCTTCCGGAAGAAACAGGGGGAATTTATAATGAAGTGTACCTGTGCCAGGTCAGGAAAGCAAGCCGAACCCCGGACTGGTGGCCCTGCCCCGATTAGCAATCTGGTAGTCAGTCACGATGGTTTCTCCACTGGTGGCACATCCTGTCTTCATCGCAACTTAGACCCCGATCAGTAAGTTATCTCCTCCGCTGTGACTGGCCCTGATCTGGTTCGGGAATTCACTTTTTTAGGAGATGATCGATGAGCAAGTTGAGTACCCCTATTACGGAGACCATCCTGGTGGTTAATACCCAATCCTTTGCCGGTCTCAATCGCATTCAACCCCATGCCGCAGGTATGGATATCGGTGCCCATGAAATCTGGGTGTGTGTTCCAGGCGAGGAAGTAGATACCCAAATCGTCCGACTGTTTGGAACTTACACTGCTGACCTGCACGCCATTGGCAATTGGCTGCAAGAGCATCACATCCAAACGATCGCCATGGAAAGCACCGGTGTCAACTGGATTCCAATCTTTGAATACCTGGAATCCCTTGGTTTGCAGTGCTGTTTGATCAGTTTGCGGTCGATCAAACGAGTTCCGGGCCGCAAGAGCGATGTCGCCGATTGTCACTGGATCCAAACCCTGCACAGCTATGGGCTCTTGGAAAGCTCCTTCCGGCCGGATGCTGATCTAGCAGCCTTGCGCACGCTGCTACGCCATCGGGCGCCCCACATCCAGCACATGCAGAAGGCGCTCCTCCAGATGAATATCCAGTTATCCCAGGCGCTCAGTGATGTCACCGGGGAAACCGGCCAAGCCATCATCCGGTCTATCGTAGCCGGAGAACGGAATCCCATTCAGTTGGCTGCTCTCCGGAATTATCGCTGCAAGAAGGATGCAGCCGAGATCGCCAAAGCCCTCACCGGCACCTGGCGCAACGAACATCTTTTCGTCCTCCAGCAAGCCTTGGAACTGTATGATTTCTACACTGCTCAAATCCAGGCTTGTGATGCGGAAATTGAACGCACCTACGCCCTCATCCGCCCCGATTGGCCTTCTGAGGGGCCAGACGAATTCCCCAAGAAAAAGAACCGTTCCCGCAGTGTGAACGCCCCCAAAAACGAAGCGCAAATCCGGAAAGATTTGCTCCGCATTGCCAGGGTTGATCTAGCGGCAGTCGATGGCATCAGCGTTTCGCTGGCGCAGACCATCCTGGCCGAGATCGGTACAGACATGTCCAAATGGCCCTCCGAAAAGCATTTCTGCTCCTGGCTGGGTTTGGCTCCTAAGAATGACATCACCGGTGGCAAAACCATTCGCAGTCGCACCTACAAAACCAAGAACCGGGCAGGCCAAGCTTTTCGTCTAGCAGCCAGTTCTGTCACCCGAGCGGACTGCGCTTTCGGTGCTTTCTACCGCCGCAAGAAAAGTCAGATTGGTCCCGCACAAGCCGTCGTGGCTACTGCTCATATGATGGCACGAACGGTCTACTTCATGTTAAAGAACCAGGTCTCCTATGTACATATCAGCGCAACTTCGTTTGATCAGCGTTATCGCGAACAACAGATCCGTTACCTACATCGTAAAGCAGCCAAACTCGGTTTTCAACTTATCCCGATTCTGACCTCTCCTTTGACTGTTTCATAATAATCCCACA
>JBNKDB010000140.1:0-5334 GCA_050288045.1 Anaerolineales bacterium
CTCGAAGCAGCGCGCTGCGTGCATTGCCCAGACCCGGCCCCTTGCACAATCGCCTGTCCGGTCCACAACGACATTCCTTCGGCGCTCTGGCTGATCGAACAAGGCAAATTCCTGGAAGCGGCTGAGCTTTACCGCGAGACCAGTTCCCTGCCCTCGATTTGCGGCCGGGTTTGCCCCCACGAAGAATTGTGCCAGAAATCCTGCACACATTCCAAGGCCAACGACCCGGTACAGACCGGTGCGCTGGAAGCATTCGTGGTCGACTACCAACGCCTGCAAGGCAAGGTGCACATCCCGGTCGGCGAACCAACCGGCAGAAAGATCGCCATCATCGGTTCCGGGCCGTCCGGGTTGGCCTGTGCCGACCTGCTGGTGCAGAAGGGGCACACGGTGACGATCTTCGAATCCAAGAACGCTCCCGGTGGACTACTTTTGTTCGGCATCCCCAACTTCAAGCTGCCCAAAGACGTGGTGAGCGAGCGCGTGCTCGATTTGGTGGAAGCCGGGGTCAAGTTCGAATACAACACCTACATCGGCAAAGACAAAACCATCGACGATCTATTCAACGCTGGCTACGAAGCCGTATTCATCGGCGTCGGCTCCCAGGTGGATGCCCCCCTGAAAGCTCCTGGGGTAGACCTACCCGGTGTGTATAACGCTACCGACTTCCTGGCGCGCGCCAACTTCGACCTGGAAACCCTGTCCGAAAAGTTGTGCGTCAGTATGATCGTCGACCGGCTGGCGGAAGAGATGAGTTCCATGCCGGAGATCGGCCGCAACGTAGTCGTGATCGGCGGCGGGGATACCGCTTCCGATTGTCTGCGCGTATCCCTGCGCCTGGACACCGACGCGGTCACCTGTCTGTACCGCCGCACGGAAAAAGAGATGCCGGGCAGCAAGAAAGACCGCCAACTGGCTCGCGAAGAAGGTGCCCATTACCAGTTCCTGACCCAGCCGGTTGCCTTCCACGCCGATGCCGACGGCCGCCTGGAAAAGGTCGAATGCATCCGCATGGAACTGGGTGAGCCGGATGAGTCCGGCCGCCGCCGCCCGGTGCCGGTGGAAGATTCGAATTTCTTCGTCGAAGCCGACACCGCCATCCTGGCGCTGGGTTACTGGCCCGATGAAACCATCGGCAAATCCACCCCCAACCTGGAAACGCACGATTGGGGCTTGATCACTGCTGATCCGGTCACCGGCGCGACCTCACGCCCCGGCGTGTTTGCCGGTGGAGACGCCGTCACCGGCCCAGACCTGGTAGTTACTGCCCAGGCTGCTGGACGACGTGCGGCTGAAAACATCCACACCTACCTGACAAAATAAGTTCTTTCGAAAAACAACACCTGGGCGGCCAATTGCGATCTGGCCGCCCGGTTTGATTTAAATCGCCAAATTTTCCTCCTGGCGGAAGCTTTCCCAAAATCAACCCCCTATGCTATATTGATATATATACATTTGCACGTTACGCAAAAAAGGATGCTGCGATGGACGAAAGACCTGAAGACAAACGCTCCAACCAAGAATCCGCTCCCGCCCAACAAGAGCCACTCTTATTAGGGCGCTATCGTACGTCGCGGTTCATCTATCAAGGGAAGACCAGCCAAGCCTTCTGGTGGGCCGGATCGGTGGCCTCCTTGATCCTGAACGCTATCCTGCTCGCCATTGTAATTTTGCTTATCGCCCAGATCAGGGAAATGCAGCAACTGCAAAAAGAGGGATTAGATCTTGCCAACAAAATGCTTTCTGAGGCATATTTCAATTTCATGCTGATGGAAGACGCCGACATCATTACCACAGTGATTGTGGAAGACACCATCCCGGTGCAGTTCGACTTGGATGTCAAGACCAATACCACCGTCATCCTGACCGAACCGACCCTGATCCGTAACGCCACTACCGACCTAAGAACCGGCGGCCTGAACATCCAGGATGCCCCCACCGACATCATCCTGCCTGCCGGGACCGAATTACCCATTGCGTTGGAGATCGTCGTCCCGGTCGATAAAACTGTGCCGGTGCGCCTGGAAGTTCCCGTAAACATTCCCCTCAATCAAACTGACCTGGTAAAGCCTTTCCAGGGCTTGCAAGAACTGCTCTTCCCTTACCTGCCGGAAGAATCGCGGCAGTACCTGTGCGAAGCCGGGCGCGGCTTCAACTGCGACGCATCAGCGCCGGTAAAGACTTTCCCCTAACCTGCCTACTGCCCACTATTTACTCTCCGCCGTGTACTCAAAATACGGAGCCACGATCTCAAAGCCCAGCTTTTGATAAACGTGGATAGCGGCAGCATTGTCGGCTTTCACATTCAGACCGACCACATCGACCGTTTCCAACAACGCCTGGCATAAACGCGCTACTGTCTTAGTGCCCAGACCTTTCCCGCGTTGGCTGGGTAGGGTGGTAATGTTGCCCAAGGCCGCGATCTTATATGCTGGGGAATATACGTGAATCCCGGCTACCGATACGATCTGCCCAGCCTCATCCCGCATCCCGAAATACTGTCCGGTTTCCAACATGCGCGGGTCGAACCAGTTACCCGGGTAGCTGGCCGCGTAGAAGTCCAGCAGCGCTTGTAAGCTATCGAAGGTCAGGTTTTCAACTTCGCTGACATCAAATTCTTCAAGGTATTCAGGATGCGTCAACACCATCTTGTAGTGCTCGCCACCGGAGGAGAAGGTGTAGTAGGGACGTAGAGGTGCGTCCAGGCCGGGGCTGAAATGTGAGTAGAAACGCTGGGGCAGCAGTGGGCGAATGCCCTCGACCAACGCCAGCATCTCAGTTTGATTATCCTCCCCAAAGACCAAAACGGTGGGAGTCTCCCCACCGGTATAGAGCAATACCAAAGCCCGGATTTCAGCCTGGTCTTTCAAGGCGAACCAGGTGGTATACGGCCAGAAGAAATCATCCAGGTCGCCAAGCGCGTAGTAATTGACCGTCCGGCGTTCAAGCAAGAAGTTTTCCAGTTCAGCTTTATCGTGAATGAAGACAGGTTTCATGATTGCAGCACACTCCATATAAAAAGATACCGCTGTGAAAATTCACAGCGGTAATTTTACCAGTTTCGCTTACGGGAATAAATCGTTGTATATCTTTCAACGCGAAGCGGTCTGCGCCACGTTGCTCAGGTATCCACTGACGTATTCCTGCACAATGACTTCTTGCATATCCGGGGAAAGCTGGAGCGCCTGCTTGTAATAGCGCTCTGCCGTCGTAATGTCACCGAAATGCAGATTCACGACCATTTGACCACGGTATAGCAAAGTCAATTCATATTCCTGATCGATGGTTCTCAAATTGGCCGACAGGTCTTCGGCCACAGCCAGGTTTGCTTTCGCCAATTCAGCGTTGCCTTCCTTGCACAGTTCAGCCAGGCCGCGATAAAGGCGTGCTTCGGCATAATGGACACTGCTCGGCCCCATGTTCACCAAATAATCGGCTTCTTCGATCACTTGCTGGAAGTTCCCCTGCTGATAGGCACTATCCAGGCTTTGGATGGAATAATGCGTCGGTTCTTCAACGGCGCACGCTGACAATAATAACCCGACCAATGCAATGAGAATACCTGCATATTCTACTGGTTTCCGGTTTAGACCCCTGAACATCTTTTGGCCTCCTCAAAAAAAGTTCCTTACTAAACCAACTCGTGAATCTCTAAGTATGTTGGATGCTGGATTGAGAACGAGATATTGTTGGCTACACTTGCACAGAGTGCTGATAATTGGATTTTTTGCTGTGCCTACAGAGCTTTTGTTTGATTGTGTACAAAATAGTACAAAATGACTCTTTGCAAACTCTTTGTAAATCCTCCCATTTTTCACAAAAATTAGACCCAAAAACTATCTTTAATTACAAAACAGGCGCAAATTGCGCCTGTTTCCACATTTTCACCTTACAAAATTGAAAGGTTTAGGTTTAGTGGCCTGAATCAGTCAATTCTATGTCTTCGGTCTCTTCATCCTCATCAGGCTGCGCGGTTACACGCAGGTTTACGAGCTTATTCCCTGATAGCAAAGCATTCCCCACACATCGATGCACAGCAATAAATATACTGCAAAATCAATTGCGTCACTTACTGCCGATGGGTGTGTAGCGGCTGCCCAACAACTGCTGAACGGATTCACCTTGCAAACACAGCAGTAGATCACGCCCCGGGCCTTGCGGCTCAGCATTCGCTAAGGCCAACACCGGCAACTCGATCCCCAAGTCGAGCGCCTTCACACTATCCGTCAACCAGGCGCGCGGCAAATAACCTACCGCACCACGTTCAGCACTCACCTCAGCGAGCATCGCCGCCGGGTCGGGGGCCAGATGCACCTGCGGGCCAAGCATCCCCCCCGCCATGATCTGGGCATCGAACGCCGTACGAGTTTCGCTGCCTTGCGCCTCTGCCCACACCTGGACTTCGAGATCATTGCCGCCAAGTTCAGCCCAATTGTGTACCCGGCCGGTAAACAGGTTCTTGATCTGCTCGGGCGTCAATGCACTGACGGGGTTATCACGGTGCAGCACCAATACGATCTGCTCCCAGGCCAGCGGAGCCACAAACGCGGCTGGTTCTTCCGGCTCCCCCAGGCGGAATATCAATTCCGTACCCTCGAGATTCAGCGCGTTCGCCGGAAGCGGCTCGACGATCAGAGCCGAATCGGGCAACGCCGTGGCACAGATTTGCAAAGCATCGCTCAAGGGGGTAAGCGCCGGGGTGATTGCAACCGTGAAAGGCTGACGCGTCGGCGCTATGGCTGGGGTTGGCTGTGCAGCGCAACCGGCCAGGATGATCGCCAGGATCAAAAGCAAGTGCTTCTTCATAAGAACGATTATACGTTACAGGGTGATCAGTGTGACGATGGCAACGACCACAACATACGCTGAAAAGACGTACAGCCGGTGATTGACCAGATAACGCAGCAGCCAGGCAATGGCAATATAACCGACCACCGCTGAGACCAGGAAACCGGTCACCAAGGCAGGTAGGAAAGCGGCGATATCGGGCGTCTCGAGCAAGTCGAGCACGGCGATCAGACCGGCCCCCAGCATAACCGGTACAGACATCAAGAAAGAAAAGCGCGCCGCGGCCGGGCGTTCCAGGTTGCGGGTCATGCCCCCGGTGATCGTCGAACCAGAGCGCGAGACACCGGGAAATAATGCCAGTGCCTGAAATACGCCCATCCACAGCGCATCGATCCAATCGATCTGCTCGAAAGGCCGGTTGCGCTTACCGGCAACCTCAGCAACCACCAACAGCACGGCCGTGCCGATCAAGAACATAGCGGTGGCAAATGGGCTGCCGAAGGCTGCTTCGACAGCATCTTTCACCAGCAATCCAAGCACCGAAGC
>JBNKDB010000141.1:0-5806 GCA_050288045.1 Anaerolineales bacterium
CCGAACAGCGGGCATGGCGGCATGGCCTACGTGTTTAAGGCCCTGCTGCGCTCGACCTTTGGCTCCAAAGTGGCTAAGTTGTTCCTCGCCGAACCGAATCCGGAAAATATGGACTGCTTGAGGGAACTGGCCGAAGCCGGTAAGCTCGCCCCCGTGATTGATAAGACCTACCAGCTGGCAGAAACCCCGGATGCCTTCCGTTATTTGACCAACGAACACGCCCAAGGCAAAGCGGTGATTCGCGTTTGAAATTGTTTTGAGGAGATTACGTCATGCAAGAAATCCAGATCAAGTTATCGTTGTTGTGGGTTGCCGTTATGCTAACCTACCTGTTAGGGGATGTGATCCGCATCTTCAGCGGGGATTTTAAAGCCGGAGAATTGTCGGGGATGCAGGCCAGTCAGGGTATGTATTTGGGTATTGCCGCCTTTATGGTGATCCCGATCGTGATGGTTGTGCTGTCCCTGGTGTTGAACCAGCCGGTGAACCGTTGGGCGAACATCATCGTAGCAGTAGCCTTTTTCCTGTTCAACGCGGTTGGACTGCCAACTTATCCATCTGCATACGATAAATTCTTGTTGTCCGTCAGCCTGGTTTTCAACATAGTGACCGTGTGGTATGCTTGGCGGTGGATCTGATCCGCAAGCTTGTTTCAAGAAAGTAGGCAAATGAAAGCAATTGTATGTGTTAAGTATGGCTCCGCGGATGGGCTGCAACTGCAAGAGGTTGAAAAGCCCATCCCCGAAGACGATCAAGTGTTGGTGAAAGTCTATGCGACTACGGTAACCGCCGGGGACGTGGTCATGCGCAAACTGGCGTTGCCGCTCAGGATTCTCTTCCGTATTTTTCTGGGGATTGGCAAGGGCAATATCCTTGGGCATGAACTGGCCGGCGAGATCGAAGCTGTGGGCAAAGCCGTGACCCGCTTTAAGCCTGGAGACCAGGTGTTCGCGTCAACCGGTCCAGGTGGCGGGACTTATGTCGAATACATATGTCTCGCTGAGAACGGCATGCTGGCGCTCAAACCGGCCAACGTGAGTTACGCTGAAGCTGCGGCCGTACCGATTGGCGGTAATACTGCCCTGTACATTCTCAAGAAAGCAAACATCCAACCTGGTCAGAAAGTGTTGGTTTATGGCGCGTCCGGCAGCGTAGGCACCTACGCCGTGCAGCTTGCCAAACACTTCGGCGCACAGGTGACCGGGGTATGCAGCACCGCCAACGTAGACATGGTGGCAAGTCTGGGGGCTGACAGAGTGATCGATTACACTAAAGAGGATTTCACCCAGAGTGGTGAAATCTACGATGTGATCTTCGACGCGGTGGGCAAAACTTCGGCTTCGGCATGCAAGGCTGTCTTGAAAGCGGAAGGCCATTTCCTGACCGTGCAATCCTCCACGAAGGAAGAACCTGAAAACCTGCGCTTGCTCAAGGAATTGCTGGAAGCCGGGAAATTGAAAGCCGTTATCGATAGACGTTACGCATTGGAAGAAATTCCGGAAGCCCACCGCTACGTCGAGAGTGGGCACAAGAAGGGGAATGTCAGCATCATTGTGCAGGCTGAATGAAGGTTGATTTAACGGTCAGATCGAATATTGGTGAGTAGGAGAAAGTGAATAGAAATGAAGGTGGATAAAAGCACAGCCAGGATTGCGGGGATTCTATATTTAGTGATTATTTTTGGGAGCGTCATTGGGGGTGTCGCTACTGAAATGTATATGCAGGCGCAACTTGCCGGGGAAGCCGCAGATGCGGCCATGTTGATTCCCGAAGGAGTATACCGGGGCGGGTTCACAGTTTACCTGCTGGTGTATCTCAGCGATTTGGCGACTGCCGCGGTGTTGTATATTCTGTTGAGACCGGTCGACCGCGGGATGGCCTTACTGGCTGCATTTTTCAGGTTGGCCGAAGCAGTGATCCTGGGCTTCAATATGCTCAATCACTACAATGCTTTTCTGCTGGTGAGTGGTAACGGTCTGGCGATCTTCCCACCCGAGCTGGTCCAGGCGCTAGCTTCTGCCGCGCTGCAAGCCCATCGGGCTGGTTACCTGATCAGCCAGGTATTCTTCGGCATTCATTGTCTTTTATTAGGGCTGCTGCTTTTCAAGTCCGGCTATTTCCCGAAAGTGATCGGCGTGTTTTTGATGGCTGCGGCTGCCGGGTATCTGACCGAAAGCTTTGCCTATTTCCTGTTGTCCAATTACCAGGCGGTCGAAGCGGTAATTGGCTGGATCGGTGCGGTGCCTGCCATTCTGGCGGAGTTCGCGCTGACCTATTGGCTCTTGTTCAGGGGCACAGATATCGAGCAGCAATATCAAGCGGTCATGGCAACGCCCTCAACGTAATTTAGTATCGGTTGATCGGACAGGATGAGGAGCAGGATAAAAGGAATGGTGGAATGAAAGCAATTGTTTGGACGAAATACGGCCCGCCGGAGGGCCTCAAGCTGCAAGAACTGGCAAAACCGGTTCCCAAGGACGATGAAATCCTGGTGAAAGTTCACGCCACAACGGTGACTGCCGGGGACTGCGAAATGCGCAAGCTCAAGCTTCCCCTGATGCTGTCTTTTCCGATGCGGCTGTATGTTGGCTTCATCAGACCAAAACGAATTTCCATTCTTGGGCAGGAACTGGCCGGGGAAGTCGAGCAGGTCGGCGCGAATGTGAAAGCCTACCAGGTCGGTGACCAGGTTTTCGGGACGACCGGCTTTGGTTTCGGGGCCTATGCCGAGTATAAATGCCTCCCTGCTGAGCCGGATGACGTCCAGGGTGCACTGGCAGCCAAGCCCACTAACCTGAGTTATGCCGAAGCGGCCGCTGTGCCCACGGCCGGGCTAGAAGCGCTGCATTTCATCAGAAAGGCAAACGTCGGCAAGGGCAGCCAGGTGTTGGTCGTAGGTGGCGGGGGCAGTATCGGTTCATTTTCGATCCAGCTTGCCAAACACTTTGGGGCCGAGGTAACCGGCGTAGACCAGACCGAAAAACTGGACTTGATGCGCTCAATGGGTGCGGACGGCGTGATCGATTACACCCGCGAAGATTACGTCAACAGTGGTGAAAGCTATGATCTGATCATCGATGTGGTTGGTCGGCGCGGGGTTGCCCAGCGATTGAAACTGCTCAAACCGGGCGGCTATTATTTTCTGGCGTATGCCGGGTTGTCCAATATCTTGCTCAGTATATGGACTTCACTGACCAGTGAAAAAAACCTTAAGCTTGAAGCAGCCAGCCAGAACAAGGCGGATTTGTTGACCCTCAAGGAGTTGATCGAAGCGGGCAAACTCAAGGTGCCCATTGACAAAATCTATCCCCTGGCGCAGGCCGCCGAGGCGCATCGCTACTTCGAGACCGGACAGAAAAAAGGCAACCTGGTGATCACGGTTGTAAATGGTGAGGCCTGACCAATTGGTCAGGCCTTTTTTCTTTCATGATTCGAAGCAAGGTTTTGAGTGTGCAGTAGGGGAGGGTTTCAAACCCTCCCCAGTATAAATAAATTTTCAAAGCACATTCGCCTTCAATCTAAAGAGATCATCACCTTAAGGCTGTCGCCTTTGGCGGCCTCAATAGCATGGTAGGCCTCCAGGTACTGCTCGAAGGGGAAATAGGCGGTAATCATTTCGTCCAGGTTGAGCTTGCCACCCACGATCAAGTCTAACGCAATCTCATAATCGACTTGCTGGTACATCAAGGTGCCGACCAGGCTGAGTTCGCGGTCCTGCACCAGGCCAAGGTCGACGGTGGGCTTATCTCCGAACACACCCACCACCACGATGGAGGTGCCTTTGCGGGCCACGTTGACGGCATCGGTGATCGTAGGCTGCACGCCGACACACTCCAAGATCAGGTCGGCACGTTCTGGGCCAAAGGCATCCAGGAGGGCGGTTTCCAGGCTGGTTTCGTTGGGGTTAATGGCGTGCGGGATACCGACCTTGCGGGCCTTGTCCAGCTTGTAGGGGCTGACGTCGGTGATCATCACGTCTCTGGCGCCCTGCGCCAGCGCTACCTGGGCGGTCAGGTTGCCAATCGTGCCTGCCCCCAAAACCAGCACACGCTTGCCCTCCACACCGCCGCCGCGCCGGATGGCGTGTACGCCAACGGAGACTGGTTCGATCATGGCAGCGTGATCCAAGGGAACGTTATCGGGCACCTTGATGACCAGTTCGGCGGGCAGCGGGAAATACTCCTGGCCGGAGCCGTCGGTCTGGAAGCCGTAGACCTTGAGACTTTCGCAGATGTGGTACATGCCGTGTTTGCACGGATAACATTCACCGCAGGTCAGTTGCGGCATGAAGGTGATCTGCTCGCCAACCGTGAGGCCCTCCACGCCTTCGCCCAGGGCGGCAATTACGCCGGAAACCTCGTGCCCCTGCACGACCGGGTAGCTGGTGTAAGGATGCTTGCCGTGGAAAACGTGGATATCGGAACCGCACACGCCGATGCGTTTGGTAGCCATTAAGATTTCGCCGGGGCCGGGCGCGGGCTTATCGATCTCGCGGAACTCAATCTTACCGGGAGAAACCATAACCGCTTGCTTCATGAGTATTCCTTTCTCTGAATAGCGAGGTGGGTGCAGATAGGTCTATTTTATCGCACTTGAATTTGTTCGCTGTCTAAACAAATACTTGAAATAATCTGACTTTTCCTTTATAATTGAGTTTTATATAAGCCCATTGCAAGCAAACAACAATTGCATACGCCCTTTTTCCCACCGGCGTTCGTTAAAGGAGGTGGCGCTTTTACATATATTAAACCATATAGAAGGATGAGTCTTTTTTTAAATTAACCAAAAGGAGTGAGAGAAATGCAAAAGAAATTGTTTCCTGTATTTGCGATCTTAATTATTTCGGCCCTGGTACTGGCTGCTTGTGGCGGCGGTGCGGCTACTGAGGAAGCTGCCCCGGCGGAGGAAGAAGCAGCCCCTGTTGCTGAGGGTCAAGGCGACATTCTTGCCCGTGTTCTGGAACGTGGCAAGGTGGTTTGCGGTGGGCGTACCGATCTGGCTGGTTTCGGCTACCTGGACGCTGACGGCCGCAACATTGGCTTCGACATCGACCTGTGCCGCGCGGTTGCCGCTGCGGTCTTGGGTGATGGCGAGGCTGTCGAGGTCGTTCCGTTGGACGCTGCCGACCGCGGCCCTGCTTTGCAGACCGGTGAAGTCGACATCCTGTCCCGCAATATGACCTGGACCGCCAGCCGTGAGGCACAATGGGGTAACTTCACCACCGTGATGTTCTATGATGGGCAGGGCTTCATGGTGCGCGCCGACAGCGGCATTACCTCGATCGATCAACTCAATGGTGCGACCGTGTGTGTGACCAGTGGTACCACCACCGAGCAGAACCTGGCTGACTACTTCCGCCAGACCGGGATGAGCTACGAAGCAGTGATCTTCGCGGACACCGCTGAAGTTTACGGTGCCTACGAAGACGGGCGCTGTGACGCCACCACCAGTGACGTTTCCCAGCTTGCTTCCATTCGCTCCGGTTTCGCCGAACCGGATGCACACATCCTGCTGCCTGAGATCATCTCCAAGGAACCGCTTACGCCCGCTGTCCCGCATGGTGATGATACCTGGTACGACATCGTTCAGATCGTTATGTTCGGTCTGATCAACGCCGAAGAATTGGGCGTTACCCAGGCTAACGTTGAAGAAATGAAGGGCAGTGAATACATCAACGTGCGCCGCCTGCTTGGTGAGGAAGGTGACTGGGGTTACAGTGACCTTGGTCTGGAAGCCGATGCTCTGGCAAAGGCCATCGCCGCCGTAGGTAACTACGGAGAGATCTACGACCGCTATATGGGCCCCG
>JBNKDB010000142.1:0-2126 GCA_050288045.1 Anaerolineales bacterium
ACAGAGCAATACCCACATCAACAAGATCGATAATATCGTTGACGCCATCCTATCTGAGAATGCGCGTTCGCTGCGTATCTTGCGCAGCATCCGCAACGGCATCATCACCCTGCCGCCGCCCACCCCCGAAGGCAGGGTGCAGTTCGTTTCCCGCAACCTCGATGCCCCGGGGCGGCTGCCGCTCAAGGTCAACATCCACTACATGGTTGGCAACCACGACTGGTACCTGCACCTGAACGGCACCGGTTACGAAAAGATCCGCCAGAAGATCAACCGCGAGATGGGCCTGTCCGATTCGGTCGGTCCATATCCACACGACCCCAGCGAGTCGGAGGGATTGCAGAAATTATTTGCCAAGCACGGCGTCTTTGCCCGGCACGGCGACATTTACGACTCGCTCAACTACGATGCCGCCCGCGGCCGCAATTTCCCCTCATTGGGCGACGCCTTGCTGATCGAGTTATTCAACCCCTTCCCGGAAACCGTAGCGGACGAATTCGATGACGAACTGCCGGACGATTTCTACCGCCACCTGCGCGAGTTGGGCAACACCGCCCCGATCACCATGGCCCCGGTCTGGATTGCCGGGAGTATGCGCAAATTCGGCCTGGACGATGCCCAACGCGAAAAGATCAATGCCATCTGGGACCGCCTGGTGGAGCGCTTCCTGGATTCGGATTTCCTGGAACTGACCGACCGCAAAGGCGTGCTCGATTACGTCGACGCCATCCGCCCCATTCTCAAACTTACCAGCCCGCTCGATATCGAACAGTTCAGCCAGGCTGTGCTGCTGCTCAAGAAACGCCTGACCACCTCGGAGTATTCCCCTTCGTTGTTGGACGCTCTGCACGAACCAGCCTTCGTCGAACGCCAGGCGCGCTACATCGTCTATGGCCACACCCATCACCACCGCGTCACCGGCCTGGAAGCCGCCGAAGTCGATGCCCAACCTTTCCAGCAGTTGTACATAAACGCCGGTACCTGGCGGCCGGTCTACTCTTTGGCCGAAGCGCACCCCAAGAACATGAATTTCGTCTCCTACAAGACCATGACCATGCTGGCCTTCTACCGCCCCGGCGAGCGCAAAGGCCGCCCCTTTGAAACCTGGTCGGGCACGCTGGGCCTCAACGCGGCAGAAGCGGGGATCTGAGCACAAGAAAAACCAATCGCTTTGGGCAGAATATGATCACAGCTTCCGAATTTTACAGGCATCTCCCTACCCTTGAAACACCCCGGCTAATCTTGCGAAGTTTAAAAACAGGAGATATTGAAAACTATTTCGCCTTCGCTTCGGATGCAGAAGTGACGCGTTACCTGCGCTGGGGCCCCCACATCTCAATCACACAGACCGAAAATCATTTTCAACACATACTGAGCGAGTATCGCGCGGGCAGCGATGGCCCTTGGGGAATTGAGCTAAAGGAAACCAGAAAATTGATAGGAAGCATCCACCTGATGGCAATCAGCGACCAACACTGCAAGGCAGAGATCGGGTTCCTGCTAGCCAGGCCGTACTGGAATCAAGGACTGATGACCGAAGCATTGACAGAAGTATTAGCATATGCTTTGGATACACTCAACTTGAACCGCATTGAAGCATTCTGTTTGATCGAGAACGATATTGCCAGGCGTCTGCTGGAAAAAGTGGGCCTGAAACAAGAGGGTATTCTACGAGAATATCTTGTCCAGAAAGATTTGCCCAGAACGATGAGCGTTCATGCAATCCTCAAATCTGATATCCCACCGAAGTGATCAAGTAATAAACACATCTATTGGAGGAATGGGGACATTATATTGTCTGGAAGAACTAAATTTGTGATGAAAATCACTAAAATGGAATTATAATTAAATTGAAGCGGTGCCGTGCAAACTACCGCTTGCTGCGCCGCAAGATATTCGTAGTAAGTTCTCGCGTTTCAATCCATAATCGACTGGTCCGATCAACCAGCCGTCACCAGTAAAGGAGGTTTTGATTAATGCCAGAACTTAAAGACACTTGTGTTAAACCCGTCCGCGGGCCAATCGTGCCCGCATCCGAATCGGCAGCCCCAGCCGGGACTGCCCCATCCCAGGAGGTCATGTAAATGCTCGCACGTGTTGGTAGGGAAGCCATCGACTTCGAGGCC
>JBNKDB010000143.1:0-8639 GCA_050288045.1 Anaerolineales bacterium
TGTATAAGCAACTGGGTACGGTGAACATCGTACCCAGTTTTACGGGATTAAAAATTTATATTCACGATGATCCAATAATTAATTTCTAAATACCTAATATTTTTCAGTTGTGATGGATACTGTGATTTCGAATAAATATAGCAATTCTCTTCGTAAGGCTTCATCAATTTGATCGCTTAGAAAAAGATTTTTTCTCTTCACTTTTTTGGGACAAGCCCAGGATCTCAGTCATCCAGAGCGGTGCGCACATCCGCAATAAGCGCTGCGATGGTCGAAGCGCCTCCAGGGCCGAGCGCGTCCCGGGTGTGCAGAAAGGCCTGGATCATGGCCGCGCCTTCCAAGTTGCCTTGCCCAGACAATGCACTCGCTCCGGCCGTCAACACCTCCCTAGCCTGCGTCCGATCCACCTGCATGGTATAACCACCCTGGGAGAGGTGCTGGGCCACCACATCGTTGGCGGCATAAGCCGAGACCGCCCTGTAGAAGGCAGCCTGGTCTGGGAATACGGCCGTATGCGCTGTCAATCCCAGCCCTTGGCCTTGAGCCCGTAACCTGCTCCACCAGTTGGTCACCCACCTGCCAACCCATACGCTGTGGCGCGCTGGCCGCGGCTCCAATCCCAGCCATAAAACTAGGGCCGAACAGAAGCTTCTTTACCGGCCCACTTGGCACGCGCGGCGCAGACACCTGCCTGGAAGCAGCCTCTCTCTCGCCGGGATGTGCGAGTTGCGCCTCGGCGGCGGCGACATCGACAGCGGTCTGCGCCCAGAACGTCCACACCGCGAACCCAAACGCCACCAGTAAGATCAAGAACAAGGGCAGCGAGGCGGCAAATTCCAGAATCGAAGAATCGCGTTGACGGCGAGTCGGGCGAGGTCTTTGCCTAACCGCCAAACCAGCTCTCGCCTTTGCGCAGCGCATCGGCTGCCAGCGAACCCAGGGCAATAATCACCATCTCTAGTCCTTGACACTCTAAACCACCCCGGTCTTGTAATAGAAAGGTCTATCCCCAGGGGCAACCAGGACTATCGTATTTCTTTTTTGGCGTTGCGTCTACTTAGATGTGACTACACCACAGAATTCACTAAGGCTACAGAGAAGATTTCTTTTAGACGGCTACCACTCTTTAGAAAGACAGGAATCGTTTCCAAGGGAGCGGACACATTGATCCGCTGTCCACCAGGATGGACTGTCTTATCCCAGACATTAATCCACTCTGCGTCCTCGGGTAAGTAGACTTCTCGTTCTCGGGCGCCCTCAAAAAGTACAGGTGCGACCATAATCTCAGGACCAAACATAAACTGATCTTCTATCGTTTCGCATACTCGGTCAGCGGGAAAATCAACAAAAAGAGGGCGCATGGGGGGCAGGCCGCACTGGCTGGCAAGCTGCATCTGTTCGTGGATGTAGGGGCGCAACCGTTCACGCAAGAATAGCATATCACGCAGAATTCCATATGCAGTATCACCAAATGACCAAACTTCGTTATCCGCGCCACTTTTGGGCATCAAATCAGATAGAGGTAGCCGATATCCGTGCAATCGGAAGATGGGACAAAAAACTGCATATTGGAACCAACGCACGATTAACTCACGGAAATATTCAGAATGGATATCTCCGCCATGGAAGCCCCCAATATCGGTCGTCCACCATGGTATACCGCTCATGGCAACATTCAACCCAGCGCTTACCTGGCCTTGGAGGCTTTCAAAAGTCGATACAACATCACCCGACCAAATTGCCGCACCATATCGCTGACTGCCCGCCCAACCCGAACGCGAAAGTGTCAGGATTTCGGTTTCTCCTGAGGCTTGTAAACCATCATAATAAGCCATTTGATGAAGCAGCGGATAGATGCTGGCTACCTCGGCTCCGTTCCCTAGGAAGAAGCGCAGGTTTTCTGGATGCCAGGGATTGATATCGGGTTCATCGTTATCCAGCCAAAATATTTTCACTCCATTGGTATAGTAATTTTTCTCGATCACATCCCAATGGAACTGGCGCGCTTCTGGGTTGGTGGCGTCGTAGTAGGCAAAATAAGCAGGTCCTTTGACGCCGTTGTCGATAAAGACATGTTGGGCATCCACCCCGCGTTCATTGTTGATCAACAGTCCGTGCTCGGTCATGAACTGGTAATTTTCGCTGATTGGGCTGACGGTGGGCCAGACTGAAACCATCAGTTTCACGCCCAGCGATTCGAGTTCCTTGACCATAGCGGCCGGGTCAGGCCAACAGGCAGGATCAAACTTCCAGTCTCCCATGTGAGTCCAATGGAAGAAATCTGCCACGATCACCGAGAGCGGCAGTTCTCGACGCTTATACTCGCGCGCCACACTCAACAACTCTTCCTGTGTTTCATAGCGCAGCTTACATTGCCAGAAGCCCGATGCCCAGGATGGGAATTTTGGTGCTTTTCCGGTCACCTCTGCATAGCGTTCCAGGATTTCTGCATAATTCTCGCCACAGACAATGTAATAGTCTAATTGCTGCGAGCTTTCGGCTACCCAACGTGTAGCATTCCGCCCCAACTCGACACGCCCAACGGATGGATTGTTCCATAGAAAACCATATTTCCGACTGGAGACAACAAACGGGATGGTGACTTCGGTGTTTCGTTGTTGAAGCTCAATCACGCATCCCTTTTGATCCAATAGGCCATGTTGGTGCTGCCCCAGTCCGAAAAAGCGTTCCCCCTCCTGGGATTTAAATCGGGTTTCAATTTTGAATAAACATCCATTCCTGAATTTGAATTGGCGATCAGCTGAAACGGAGAAAGGATTCCCGATGAATTCTTCAATCAGTAATTGCCCGGTTTGATCATTGGTGAAGCGCAGCCGGCCAGAGGATGAAATTGTTCCTCTGATTTTGCCATGACGGATACTGGCTGTCTCCTCTTGGATCTCGATTACAGCCTCATGAGAAGATTCATCACGAAGTTCGAGAAGAGCCTGCGGTAAGTCTAATATCTTTCCCGCTAAATTGCACTGGATTCTCAATCCATTCTTTCCCCAGGGTCGAAGCCATAACCTTTGTTGGTTTTCCTGCCATACTAAGGCATTTTCCTCTTCAAAAAAATATCCCATATCATTCTCCAAAAAATTATTTTGTGATATGTTTCTTTGTTATGTAAATTTCGTCTGTGCTGTAAGATCCAGTAGAATGATTTTGCGATCCTCTATTCCTTGATGGATCCAAGGGTAAAGCCGGTAATGAAGTATCTCTGGAGGAGCGGATAGATAAGCAGGATCGGGATCATGGCAATGAAGATTTTGGCGGCATTCAGAGTCTGGTTGGAAATCTCGTTGAGCATCTGGATCTGATCTTGAGTCATGTTGGCAGTATTGATGACCACGATCATCTGCTGAATATAGGTTTGCAGTGGATAGTATGCTTGCCTTGTCGAAAGCACCAGCCCGTTGAAGAACTCGTTCCAATGGTAGACGATACTGAAAAGCGAGATCGTTGCGATCATCGGCTTGGAGAGCGGCAGGTAGATCTTTAGGAAGATTTGCCAGGGGCCGGCGCCGTCGATCAGGGCAGCCTCTTCGATTCCTTTGGGAAGGTTGCGGAAAAAGTTTAATGCCAGGATCACATTGAAGATCGGTAGTGAATTTCCCAACACCAATCCCCATATATTATTGATCATGCCGATCGACTTCATGGTCTGATACCACGGAATCAATCCTCCTGAGAATAGCCAGGCAAAGATCAGGAACCACATGACCACATTTCTTGCCGGAAATTGTTTCGAACTTTTAGATAATGGGTAGGCCATCAATAGAGTTGCAATCAGTTCGGCGATGGTCCCTAATACTACGCGTTTCAACGAGACCCCAAATGCATGAAAAAAATTAACATCCCCCAGAATCGATTGGTAAGAAGTCAAATTGAAACCCACTGGCCACAGCCCAACTAACCCCGCAGCCGCGGCGGATTTATCGCTTACTGAGACACAAAATGTATACCACAATGGCAGGATGGTGGATACTGCCAGGATTACCATGACAACAATTGCGATGATATCAATTAAGATGGAGCTGAAAGTATTATCTTTTACCATATCGGAAGCTCCTTGAGATTAGAAGATGTTGTAATCGGCATACTTTCTGGCAAGGAAGTAGGAGAGTGAGATCATGCTGAAACCGATTATCGATTTAAGCAGTCCAACTGCTGTTGCCAGTGAGTATTGCGCTTGCAGGAGTCCCATGCGGTAGACCCAGGTATCGATGATATCGCCGGATGAATACACTAGCGGGTTATACAAGTTGAATATCTGATCGAAATTTGCTTCCAGCACATTGCGTAGACTCAAGACACTCATCAGGACGATCATTGTCCGAATTCCGGGAATGGTAATATAAAAAATCCGTTGGAGGCGGCTGGCACCATCAATCCCTGCGGCTTCGTAAAGTTCCGGGTTGATCGCGGTCAGCGCGGCAAGATAAACGACTGCGTTGAAACCGAATTCCTTCCAGACATCCGAACCGACTACCAACGGCATAAATAGATCGGCCCGGGCAAAGAAAAGAATGGGTTCACTTCCAAGTGTAGTGCGAACAGCATTTACCGGGCCGCGATAGGCGAACACATCAAGCAGGATTCCTGCCAGGATTACCCAGGACAGGAAGTGTGGCATATAAATGATGGTTTGGATGCCGCTCTTCAATCTTTTAAGGCGTAATTCATTGAGCAAGAGAGCAACCACAACTGGAACGATCAGGTTGCCAATGATCTTAAACACGGCAATTGTTAATGTATTTATGAAGATTGTTTTGCTGTCGTTCAACTGAAACATATATTCAAAATTTTTCAGCCCGACCCAGGGTGATCCAAAGATTCCTTTACCTGGATTAAAACGCTGAAATGCCATCACCAGACCGAACATAGGTATGATTTTGAATACAAATACCCAGAGCAACCCAGGTATCAGCATGATCCAATAATGCCTATAAAATGACTTTATTTTCATGTGGGCATTCCTCAACTTCTATTGTTTCTCTCTGTATACCTGGTGAAAACAATTGAAAAGCAGGGAGTTTTACGGCATTTTCTGTGCCATAAAACTCCCTAAGAGTTTCAGCACTGTTCAACCTCTCCCCTAATAGGCTTCAGGCCAGGGAGAGTGGCTGTGCATATGCCTTACAGCGCTTATTTTGCTATACTTTGCACTTCAGCGGTGATCTCATCGCCACCTTGTGCTTTCCAGTCGGCAACAAATGTGTCAAAGTCATCGATTGGGGCAGTGCCTAGGATGATCTTGAGGAAGGTTTCATCTTCCATCTTCTTCAAATTTGCCCATTTATCGATCATGGTTGGTGTGGAGGCATAGGTCGCGCTGAATATAATCTCCACATTGTCGGCCCCACCGATCGGGTTATAGATGGCGCCATCACCAATCATGATGGAGTACATGCGGCTCCAGGCGCTAAAATCTGCCATCGGATCCCAATACTCGATGTCCATATTGTCAATTGGCTCAAGCTTGACCAATTTGATCTTTGTGACATCGTCTGCGAGCAGCTTGTAAGGCGCGTATTTCGGATCCAAATAATCTTCCGGCTGGGTGTTACCCGCCAGCACATCCATGAGCGCTTGGTAGGTAACTTCGCCTTCATCATACATTGCCTGAGGGATGCGCAGCACAGCATTGCCAAGGCTGCCCTTGGTCAGATCGAATGTGGATTCGTCGCGAACGAAAAGATTGACAATCTTCATCGCCGCTTCGGGATGCTCGTATCCTTTGCGTACCACAACGAATGATGTAGCCGGGGTACCTTGGTGGGGAGTCCACATTCCGTCCTTGTCCAGCGGTACCGCGTATGCTTGCCAGTTGGCCTCAGGGTCGTTCGTGATCGCGTCTGGCAGCGGCCAGTAACCATTCCACCACTCGCCAAAGTAAATGCCAGCAGTACCGCCGGCAATAGCCGCGCTGGAGTCTTTGCGAACAGCCATTTCCGGATCGATCAGCCCCAGCTGATACCATTCAGCTAACTTTGCCAGCGCCGCTTTGGTTTCTGGGAGAGTCGCCCCATAGGCAATGTTGCCATCCGCATCTTCCACCCAGAAGCCGGGATAGGCATGGTAAGCGCTGAAGACCGGGTCGAATGCAAAATTACCATTGGTCGGCCTCAGGAAATCGGCATAGAGTACACCGCCGTTCTGGGGGCCTAAAATGCCGATTGTAGTACCGTCAGGATTCCCACCGGGATTCTCTTCGATGAAAGCTTTAGCCGTCGCTTCGATTTCCTCGATTGTTGTGGGGATCGGAAGCCCGAGCTTGTCGAGCCAGTCTTTACGGATCCACATCAACTGATAACCGTCATCGGGAACAGTCAGAGCTGGGATAGCCATGATCTTTCCATCGAATGTAACGGCATCCATAGCGATTCCTCCTGAACTGTCCATCATCTGCTTGACAGTGGGGGAGACGTAGTCGTTGTAGACATCAGTTAAATCTTCGATCTGATCGGCTTCAATCAATTGATATAACTGCGTTGTGTTGACAACCATGGCGTCTGGCAGGTCATTGCTGGCGATCGAGAGATTGACTTTCTGATCGTAATCAGCCGTGGCGGCTGTCCAAAGATACTGGACGTCGATGTTTAACATTTCCTTGACCGCGCGGGTGTACTGGTTGTTCTCTGGTGTGTCCCCCTCGGGCAATTCTTCGCTTGTTTCAAAAGACCGAACTGTTGTCAGGACGATGGTTTCCTCATATTTTCCAAATGGCTCGGGCGGCTGGGCTGGGGCTTCCTCAGCTGGGGCTTCTTCAGCTGGGGCTTCTGCGGCTGGGGCTTCTGCGGCCGGGGCCTCGGTGGGTGCTGGCTGACAGGCGTACAATCCCATTAGCATTATGGCTAACAGGATGAAAAATAATTGTTTTGTGGATTTTCGTAACATTTTGTTCTCCTTGTATGTAAGGGCAAGTGATTAATTCACAACAATATATTGAAAGCACATATCCTGGACTTCACCTCTCACTCTCGTTGCGACTTGTTTGTGGGTCAAGAGGTTGCAACGGTGGAAAGTTTTGCAGGATAATCTGATCCGATTCCTAACAATTGTGAAAATGCCTATTGGGGGTGTTGTTTGAGAAACAATATACTCAATGTTATAATCCAATCGGCAAATTTTTAGTTAGGGAGTCTGATCTGACAACCTGCTTGATTTGCTTGTATTGGGAGATACCGTCTGCGGCGAAGCATGCAGGTATCTCCCATATATATTTAAATCTTTTGCCATAACCATGTGCTTTAGTTTATTAAGAATTTTCCCAGAACTCACCTCCTTACCAAACCGGTTATTTCATGCTCTGTTGCAAGGTCCAGAACTTTCTCCAACGACCAAGTGGCATGGGATTAAGGTTCGCGGATCTTCATTCCCGGTCTCTTCTAGATGTTCAATCAATAACTCGGTTGCAAGTCGGCCCAATTCTGTACTGGGCGGTTCCAGAGTGGTTAACGTGGGCACCATCATTTCAGTCATTCGTACAGAGGAGACCAATGCTACCAATGAAAAATCATCTGGGATCTTCCAGCCACGCTCGAAAATTGCTCGCATGATCCCTGGTGTTGCGCGTTCGTTCATTGATATCGCCGCAGTTAGGTCAGGATATTCTTGGAGCAAGGCTTTAAAGGTTTCATATCCATCCTGCGGCGAGGGTCTACAAAACCGCATCACGCCATTCACACCAAAGTTTTGGGTATATTCTTCGAAAGCGACTTTTGTGCGAACTACCGGACCATAACCGGCATCATAGGATGCCTGAGATTGATTGAAATATGCGATATTCCGATGTCCAAGCTGGATAAGATGATCCATAGCTTCGGCGATTGTTTGTTTGAAGGCAATGTCGACATAACCATCGCGATCATCGTCACATCGTCCGATCATACTGAAAGGGAAGCTCAACTCGCGTAATAAATTCACCCTTGGATCATTCATGTGGACTTCCATCAGAATTACCCCATCCACCAGCCCTTGCTGCGTTAACTGCCGAAGTTCATCGAGATCATTGGTTTCAGCTGTCCATACCACCAGATGATAACCATTTTTGCTGGCAGCTTCTGCTGCACTGGCGACAAAATCTAGTTCGGTGATTCCCAGACCGCGTTCAATTGCAGGGAAAAGGATGGCAAGTATTCGAGTCCGTTTGCTAGCAAGCCCTCTTGCAATCGGATGAGGACGATACCCCAATTCTTTCATAGCCTCAAAAATTCGCTGCCGTGTTCGTTCTGAGACTGGTCTCGTTCCACTCAGCGCATAGGAAACTGTGCTGATAGAGACATTCGCTCGCTTGGCTACATCAAGCATAGTGGGCATAGAATATATCCAAAAAAAGAGAAAAGTTGAGGTATCGAAAGGCTTAGTCGAAGCGCTTCGATAAAAGAATAGCATATTTCCAAACTAAAGTCAATTACTTTTTTCCCCTAGAGAGGGTATATTGCTTGATGTGGGTTTTGTACCTGTCTTCTATCGGGCGATTTCCGCAGTTATCAAGTCTCTTGTGTTGTGAAGTAGGAATTCCTACTAGGTAACATTTTATCAACTACCCCATTGCAAGCAATGGGGTTTGCAGGTAGCTATGCAGCTCCCGCGTCCGCCTGGTTGATGAGCAGGCCAGCAGCCAATGACACATT
>JBNKDB010000144.1:0-5259 GCA_050288045.1 Anaerolineales bacterium
GGTGACGAAACTGGACGCGTCGCTGGCCAAGAACACGGCCAGCCCACCGATTTCGCCAAGTTCCCCCCAGCGTCCTAAGGGAATGCGCGAGATAAAGGCCTGGTATCTTTCGGGATCATCCAGCAAGGATTGATTCATGTCGGTGCCGAATGGCCCCGGTAGGATCGCGTTGACGGTGATGTTGAAGGGCGCCCATTCCAGTGCCAGGGTGCGGGTCATTTGCAGTACGGCACCTTTACTGGTTGAATAGGGGGTACGATCCGGCATCGAGACCAGAGATAGAATCGACCCCATGTTGATAACTCTCCCGTGACGTTGGGCTTTGAAATGAGGTGCAACTGCCCGGCACATCAACCAAACTCCGGTTACGTTGGTTTCCTGTACGGCCTTGAATTCTTCAAGCGATAAAGCATCGATCTCACCGCGGATGTTGATGCCGGCATTATTGACCAAGATGTCGATTTGTCCAAAATCATCTACAACTTGGGAAACGATGGTTTCTACCGCTTGCGGATCGGTAACATCGCAAGCGTAGCCTCGACACGTTTGGCCGGTATCTGCTGCGATCTTTGCTGCGGTGGCCTGGGCGCGCGCTGCATCCCGGCTGGTCAGCGCGATACGCCCGCCGGCTTCTGCTAATGCCCGCGCAATTGCTTTTCCCAAGCCGCGGTTGCCGCCGGTGATCAATGCAACGCGATTGTTTAGTTTGAAACTTTCCAGAACACTCATCTTGGCACCTTGGCTTACCGGAATAGATGTTGGTATCAGGAAATCATTATACACTGACCACTTAGGAGATGGATTTGGGTACGCAATATTTTTGTGTTAGACTTTACGGACATTTTGCAAAGACTGTTCATTGAGGTATCGTTACTTGCGAACTGAAAGCTTCAGAACTTTTTTAGATAAATTACTCAAAGAAGAATACCTTATTCCCCTGGCATTGCTTTTGTTATGCCTGATCAGCTTTGGTATCTTGATTCCCTGGTTGGGCTTCTATTGGGATGACTGGCCCCTAGCCTGGTATACGCATGCGTTGGGACCAGAGAGTTTTATCGGTTTTGCGCCACAAAGACCGTTCTCGGGGGTGCTCTATTTCATTTCCACAGCATTGGTTGGCGAGCGTCCGATCTTCTGGCAAATTTATGCTCTGTTCTGGCGATGGGTGATGGCGCTGGCTTTCTGGTGGTTTCTGCGTAAACTTTGGCCTGATCGGAAACGAGAAGCCACGATCATTGCAAGTTTGTTCGCGATCTATCCCGGTTTTACACAGCAAAGTATCGCTTTGATATACAGCCTGTATTACATTTATTACGCGTTGTTCCTAACCTCTTTGAGTGCCATGATAATGGCGTTTGAAAAGAAGAAGTGGACCTGGACGATTGCGGCGGTGGTGTTAATGGCTGCGGCGATGCTTTCAACTGAATATTTCTATGGCCTGGAATTACTGCGGGTGTTGATCATCTGGTTCTATGCCAAAGATAAAATTGCTGGTATCTGGCCGCGTCTCTGGATGACGGTAAAACAATATCTGCCGTATGTGCTGGTGGCTGGCCTGGTGTTTGTATGGCGGTTCTTCGCGTCCCAGGAATACAGTTATTCGGTCATGTACTTGAAGCGTTTCCGGGCTGGTCCGGCGGACGCGCTCCGGTACCTGAAAAGAACCGTTTTGGGGGATGTGTACGAAGCGATGGCAACGGTCTGGGTGCGAACGTTTCGCTTGCCAGACCTCGGGGATTACGGTACGCGTGTAATCGTCCTGAATTGGTTATTGGTGGGGGCGGCTTTTGTTGGTGTGTTACTGTTCTTCTGGCTGCGTAGAAAAACAGCGCAGGAAGAGCAATCCGCGAGCTGGTATTTGCAGGTGTTCCCGCTGGCAGCGGCGGCGCTTTTTATCGGCGGGTTTTCTTTTTGGATGGCTGAACTGCCGATTCGGCTGGATTGGCCCTGGGATCGAGGGATGCTGCCGATGGCGTTTGGATCGAGCCTCCTTTTGGGTGCATTGGTCAGTGTGCTGCGGCCTAAATTGGTGAGTAATGTCTTGCTGGCAACGATCATCGCAGCTACTGTAGGGTTCCATTTTCAAACAGGGATGTCCTATTTACTGCACTGGCGGATACAGAAGGCTTTCTTCCAGCAATTGACTTGGCGAGCGCCTGAGTTGGAGCCCGATACCATCGTCATGTCTGAAGAAATGCCAATCAAATATTACACAGATAATTCTTTGACTGGCCCGTTGAATTGGATTTATGCTCCTGATCTAGAGGGACATCAGATGCCGTATTTTTTGAGCTACATTGGGCCTGGATGGGGGATCTTCCTACCAGAATTCGAGCCGGGGTTGGACATCGAGCAAGAATACCGCAGCTACACGTTCAGCGGTTCAATGTCCCAGGCAATTGTGGTGTATTTCTCGCCTTCGACGAACTGCCTGCGCGTACTCGATCCTACCTATGATGCCGGTTTCCCTGGCCTGGGCGAACCTTCCCTGGCAGCGCTCAATGTTTCGAATCCGGCTGGTGTGATCAGTGATAGCGATGATCCAGCGCGGTTGCCTGAAAAGCAATTTGGGGTTGAGCTTGCACCAGATTGGTGCTATTACTTCGAAAAAGCCGACCTGGCCCGACAATTGGAAGATTGGGAACGTGTGGTTGCACTGGGCGATGAGGCGTTGAAGCAGTATGAAGCTCCATATAATTACGCTGAATATATCCCATTTATCTTGGGCTACGCACACCAGGGTGATTTAGAAACCGCACAGGCGCTAACTCGAGAGGCCTTACGCGGCGATGATCGCATCGCTCCGATGCTTTGTCAGGCGTGGCGAGAAATCGAAGTGCTGGAAACAAACACCGAGGAAGCATCACTTGCCTCCTCGGCTATGTTCAAGAAATTGAATTGTAACCCTTAGCTTTCGGGCGCGGGTTTCTTCTCTTCGACGTAAGGCTCTTTGAGTTTGACCGGTTCGTCTGATTTCGAGGTCAGGCGTAGGTTGAGAATTTCGACGAAGACGGAAAAGCCCATAGCGAAGTAAATGTAGCCTTTAGGAATGTGTTGGTGCAGGCCTTCTACGACCAGGGAGAAACCGATTAGCAGTAGGAAGCTGAGTGCCAGGATCTTGATCGTTGGATGATCGGTCACGAACTCACTGATCGAGTTGACAGCGAGCAGCATGATCACCACGGCAATGATGATTGCGGCAATCATTACCCCGACTTGATCCACCATTCCGACCGCGGTAATCACCGAGTCCAGGGAAAAAACCACGTCCAAAAGCATAATCTGGATGAGTACGGCGGCGAGTGTCGCCTGGGTAGCCGCGCTGGCATGACCTTCCTTACCTTCGAGTTTGTCGTGAATTTCAAAAGTGCTCTTTGCCAATAAGAAAACGCCGCCAACGATCAGGATGATGTCGCGGCCTGAAATCTCCAATGAGAAGATGGTAAAGAGCGGGGCGGTCAGACGGATGATCCAGGAAAGTGAAAGCAGTAAAATGATTCGCGAGATCATGGCAAGAGCTAAACCAATAGTACGTGCTTTTTCCCTTTGATCGACAGGAAGCTTGTCCGCCAGAATAGTGATGAAAACGATATTATCAATCCCGAGGACGATCTCCAGGGTAGTTAGGGTGATCAGTGCGATCCAGACTTCCGGGTCGGTGATCCAATTCATAGCAATACTCCTTCACGAAAATTTATAATTGAAAAGATAGCTAAAACACAACACCACAGACGGAGACGATTGAGGTGTTGGCATCATCTGCCGGGCATTGTTCATAGGAAACTATTTCACCGCTTTGCCCACCAAGGAAACGCAGTGCCAGGTAGATGGGCACGAGGCCACAAACGTTGTATTGGTCTTTGTCCATTTTATTGGCAGCAAAGAAGCCTTGGGCATCTCCCTGGCAGATATTATCCAGTAATGCTGTATCGGCGGTTTGGACGACTGCTTTACCGGTATCATCTAAGGGGTCGCCATCGAAGGCTGGCCCAACGTGGGATAGATCGGCTGAAGCAACTACTAATACGCGTTTCCCCCTGGTCATTTCTAGAATAGTCTCGATGAAACGGTTGGTGAGCCTGTCGCTGTCTGGCAGTTCCTCACCAAAGGTGTAGCGCTCAAACGAACCGCACAGGATGGGGAGGATTTCATAAGGCTTGCCTTGCCGCATGTGGTGCAGCCATACGGCCGAAAGCTCAATGGAGTGTTCTCCGATATGACGCAGTTCGCCGGAAAAGGCTCGTTCGGGACTGATTACCTCGGCCAGCGCATCGACGATATCCACAGCGGTTGGTAAAACGCCATAGGGCGTGGCGTAATTCTGGCGAGTTAATGTCGGGGTTTCGCTGGCTCCGTAATGATCGGTTCCTAGAATGATTGCCAGATCAGCCTCCTGGGCTAATTGTTGGGCGTATTTCCAGGTTTGGGCATAGACATGCCCACCGCGCATATAATCGATATGGGGGCTGATCACGCCGCGCAGGAAACGATCAGGTGAGTTGCCGTTAAGTGAGATTGGTTCGATGTTGGCTGTGCGTTGCAGATATTCATTCAGGGTTTTGCGAAGACTATCGGGATGCTCTGGGTAGGAATTGCCTGCAAGCAATGGTTTACGATATGAGGTAGAGCGATAAGCTTCAAGCGCTTTAGCGTGGGCTGCTTGAAAATGGGAATTATCCAGCAGGCAAGCGTTATCAAGGGCTGAGATAAGTTGATCGATTTCATCGATCTCGACTTGGAGGTGGAAATGTTCCATCAGGATGGCTTGCATGCTGTGCTGGTCACGAGTCCCATCGCAAAGCATCAGTACAGGGGCCAGAGATTGAGGGACGAGTACATTCATCTCTGAGAGCTGCAAAGGATCTCGTAAGAGAATATAAGTATGTCCATTATGGCGGATCGGCCGAGGATCGATGGCTCGACGTAATTTGGGCTGTAATTGAATTGGCATAATTAGAGTAAAAACGATCTATTAGCAATGATATACTGGCACAACAATCATTTCGTGGAGCAATTCGCGATGTACGATGTCGAAAGGTAAATTATTCCATAAATTCAATTGGAATGCAAACGTTATTTTAGTGATCTTGGTGGGCTTACTTTTTTGTGCGTTAAATCCGATATTGCGTATAGCCATATATGCTATATTGCATTTTACTTCAAATTCTCAAAAATAATAAAATTGCCGGTTTCCTAATTCATTCAGGCTATGATAGAATGCAGGCGTTTGTTAACATTCGTGCGTGGAAAAGTTGAGGC
>JBNKDB010000145.1:0-9433 GCA_050288045.1 Anaerolineales bacterium
AGTCCGAAGGCGGAGAAGGTGAACACAAGTGGGGTATGAGCATCGATATCAACCTGTGTATCGGTTGCAAATACTGCACCTATGCCTGCCAGGCGGTCAACAACTTGAGAAATGACGATATGCTCTACAATATCGTCACTCAAGAAACCACCCCCAACGGGACCGAATACTTCCTCTCCCGGCCCTGCATGCATTGCGAAGACGCTCCTTGCGTGCACGTTTGCCCAGTCGAAGCTACCTACCTGCGCGACGATGGCATCGTGACCATGGATTACGACCTGTGCATCGGCTGCCGGTACTGCGAAGTAGCCTGCCCCTATGACGCCCGCGTCTTCAATTGGGAAAAGCCGTCCGGCCCCAACCCACGCGTGCCCGACTTTGGCGTCCCTGAAGTAGAAGACCGCCCGCGCGGCGTAATGGAAAAATGCACTTTCTGCCAGCACCGCATCGACCCCGGCGTCGAACGCGGCCTGGTTCCCGGCGTCGATCCCCTGGCAACCCCTGCCTGTGTCGTTGCCTGCCCCACCGGGGCGCGCGCCTTCGGTGACCTCAACGACCCGGACAGTCCGGTTTCCAAGGTGATTGCCGAAACCACGGCACCGTTGATCTTGCGGGAAGAACTGAGCACCGAACCCAAAGTCTTCTACGTTCCGCCCATCGATGATGAAATAGAGGAAATCGAGGTATAGCATGGAACGTACAATACACTATCCCAAAATTCGTTTCCGTGACCGCGAGATCGATCCATTTCCGTTTTGGATGGGTTTACTAGGCATTGGTTGGTTGATCGGTTTTATCGGTTTCTACCAGGTGTTGCGCTACGGCCTGATCGTCACCGGCCTGACCAATGAAGTCCCCTGGGGGCTGTGGATCATCGTTGATCTTTCCAGCATTGCGCTGGGCGGCGGCGCCTTTACCCTGGGTGTGATGGTCTATTTGCTGCGCCTGAAGCAATTCGAGAACGTCGGCCGCCTGGCCGTACTGATCGGCTTCCTGGGCTATTCTTCAGCAGGCATGGCGCTGTTCTTCGACATCGGCCAGCCACTGCGCTTCTGGCATCCGGTTGTCTTCTGGCAACCACACTCCCTGCTCTGGGAAATCACCATGTGCGTGGTGCTCTATCTGACCGTGTTAGCGTTGGAACTGTTCCCTTCGATCGTTGAGCACGAATTCTTCGATCGTTGGCCTTTCCTGGCAAAGGCAGCCCACTTCGTACACCGCTTTACGCCTATCCTGGCAATCGCCGGGTTGACCTTATCGATCCTGCACCAGGCTTCGCTAGGTGCTACCTACGGTGTGCTTTCCGGCCGCGGTCTGTGGTTCCGGCCCACCGCCCCGGTGATGTTCGTGCTTTCAGCCGTTGGCGGTGGTTTGTCGCTGCTCTTTGGCATGAGCGTGCTGGTATTCCGCGTCATGCGGCCTGGTCTGGTTACAGATAAAACCTTGCATGCTGTTGCCCGCATCGCCGGTGTCTTCTTGTTAGCCTACCTCTATCTGAAACTGTGGGACTGGGCCGTGACCTATTACTACAGCTTCGATATCGAGGTTGCTACACAGGTGGATTTGCTGAACAGTGTCGCCCCTTATAACGCGGCCTTCTGGATTGGTGAGGTCTTGATCGGTACGCTGATTCCGGCCATCATCTTCCTACGTTTCCACAAACATAACAACCTGCGCCTGGGTGTTGCCGCCGCGCTGATGGCCGCTTTCGGTACGGTAATGTTGCGCTGGAATTACAACTTCTCAGCACTGATCGCCAATATCTCTTACGTACCGTTCGAACCTAAGGTGTATCTGAACCAATACAGACCCACCTGGCAAGAATGGTTCGTGGCGATTGGCGTGATTACCTACTGGTTAACGGGTTTCAGTTTGGCCGCACGCTTCTTGCCTTTCTATGACCGCCATCATGAAGAAGATGAACACGAGCATACCAACCCAAGCCCAGAAGTTATGCCCGCCGACTGAATGAAAGCATCAAATTAATGCAAAAGGAGCGTCGCAATGACGCTCCTTTTTCTTTTGTATGGTTTGCAGAAAAGGGCCTAGACCCGCCCGCCAAGCACAACGCGAAGAACCGCCGATACGAGAATCGGGTATCAATCCCGGAAACTGAACCGCCAGGCCCCCAGGGCAAAGAACAACACCGCGAATCCGAACAAGATCAAGGCAGGCAGCCAGGCGGCTTCCAAGCCCTGCCCGCGGATCAGGATATTCTTGAAACCATCCATCGTCCAGGCTACCGGCGAGAGGTGTCCGATCTTCTGCACGGTCTCGCTGGTGTATTCCAGCGGCATCCAGGCCCCGCCAATCCCGGAGAGAATGAACATCGGGATCAACGAGTACACTACCGCGTTTTCCTCGCTCTTCGAAAGCGCACCGATCAGCAGTCCCATCGCGGCGGTGTACAGTGCGGTCGTAACAGCAATCAACAGGCTGGAGACAGGCACAGCAAAATAATCCAACTTCAACAGCAACTGTCCAAAGACCATCAAAACCATGATCTGGGCGAAGATCAACAAAAACATCGCCAGGAAGTGCCCGATCAAGATTTCAAAGCGGCTGATCGCCGTGGTCAACAGGCGTGCCAGGGCGCGCGATTTTCGTTCCTGTACCAGGATTTCTGCCGCTCCGATCAACCCGGCAATCGAGAATTGCGCCATCATGCCAGGAGAAGAATGGGCAAAGGCGTTTTCGTCTTTTTCTTCCTCGACTTGCCCGGTCTGCGCAGTTTTCATCGTCACTGCCGGGTCATCCCAGGCAGCAACTGCTTTCGCCAGCGTATCTTGAATGAATGCCGTTCGCGCTGCCTCGCTGGTAAAAGCTTGCTGCTTTTCATACTGCTCGGTTGCCAGCACCGCGGTCTGCACCGCACTCATCAGCCGGTTGGCGCGTGCACTGATTTCGAGCTGCGCAGATGTACTCCCCTCGGAAGTGGGATCGGCATAGACGATCAGTTTCGGTCGCCCACCCTGTAAAGTCACCTCGCCATAACCGGATGGAATGACCACGGCTACGGCGTAATCACCGTCCAGCACAGCCTTCCGTATAGCTTCCGCATCCAGTGAATCATCTTCTACGCTGCGAACGATCTCCGATGTATCCAGAAAAGTCAGCAAATACGCACTGACCTCACTACCATCCTGATCTTCCACCAGCACCGGCAAACGCGGGTCGACTTCTTCGCCGCCACCAATCCCGCCAAAAATAAAACCGAACAACAGTGTAAAACCAACCGGCATGATCAACAGAAACAGCGCTGTTTTCCAGTCCCGGAGGAGTTGCCTGAGATCTTTTAATGCTAAATCTAAAATCCGCATATCATCCTCCTAGGCGAACCGTTTACGAAAACGCAGAATTCCGATCACAAAAAATACTGCGCTCCAGGCTAAGATGCCGCCAAAGGTAAGTAGTATGTCATTGAAAGCCGCCCCCTGCATAGCCTGTTGTAATGCCCGCATCGTCCACCCCTGCGGCACAAGCAAAGAGATCACATCCGTGGCCTGAGAAGCATTGGGGCTGCTCATCGTGAATACACCGGAGATACCAATCATCCCGGTGATGGTCACCACCCCACCAAACAAAGCGCCAGACTGACGCGTCCCTTTCATGAAAGAGTTGAAAAAGATGCCGAACGCGGATGCGCTGATCACAATCCCGGCAACCACAAGTGCACTGGCCGCCAGGCTCCCCCAACGAATCCCAAACACCAGGTTACCAAACAGCATCAAAACCACTACCTGCACAAAGATCATTAACGCTGTGGACAAGAATTTTCCGGTCAACACAGTTGAGGCCGGGGTTGGGGTGGTAAAAATGCGCGGCAGTGTACCGCGTTCTTCTTCGCGCAAGATCGATTGCACGGACGCCGCGCCGGTGTTATAAGCATAGAGGATCATCATGCCTCCACTGATCATGCTAACAATCGCCGCAACCAGGCTAGTATCTTCCTGATTTTTGGATACTGAACGCACTTCCAGCAAAGGCGCGTTTTCTTCACCCAATGATTGGCTGTACGCAATGTAGGCACTAACCAAGTCATTGATCAAAGCTTGGTCGGGTACACTTCCAGCTGCGCTCAATTGCTGAACAGCAACATTGATCGTAATTTGCGAACCGGCAAAACTGTCTAGGAATTGTCTGATCACACCTGAAACGATCTTCGGCCCTAGCGTGAGCGTGGGGTCTTGATAAAGCTCGACTTCTGCGTGCCCGCCGCTTCCCGCCATCACGGCGGAAAAATTATCCGGGATGATCACGGCCACGTCGGCTGCCTGTTGGTCGACGGCAGTGCGCGCTTTTTCTGCGCTATCTACCTCGGTAACGGCCATCAGGTCTTGCAGCCCGTCACTTTGTAGGCTGTCGACCAGCATCTGTCCCAACCCGGCCTCGCCCTGATCCTCATTCACGATCTGCACCTGCGTTTGCGGCAAGTCGAATCCACCATCTCCCGATCCCATCCCGCTGAACAGGAAGACAAACATCCCTGTAATCAGGATCGGTACCAAAAACATGAACGCCAGCGCAAACATGCTGCGGAACGATTGCAGCATATCCTTGAGCGCGATATCGATTGCTTTCATCGTATCCACCCTAATCCCGCAACACCCGGCCGGTCAGGTGCAGGAAAACGGCTTCCAGGTTCGGTTCCTGGATTTCGACCGACGTGATGCGTGCCCCCGCTTCTCCGGCCGTCTCGAACAACAACGGCAGTACCTGATTACTGTCTTCAGCCAGCACATGGATCATGCCATCTTCAGCAGAAACCTGATGCACACCCTTAGCTGCTTTCCAGGCATCCATCACCACACTCGCCGAAGCGTCCAGTTGTAAATCAATGCGGTCGTACTCACCCACAATATTGACCAGTTCATCGTGCGTGCCGTAAGCGATGATCTCCCCGTGATCCATGATGGCAATATGCTTGGAAAGCTCCTGGGCTTCTTCCATATAGTGTGTAGTGTAAAGCACCGTCATGCCCTGCTGGTTGAGGTCCAATACGCTGTCCAAAATATTGCGCCGGCTCTGTGGGTCGATCCCTACCGTCGGCTCATCCATAATGACCACGTTTGGTTTATGCATCAAGGCCACCCCAATATTCAGGCGGCGCTTCATCCCCCCGGAATATTTCTCGACGCGGTCTTTCTGGCGATCGGTCAACCCAACCATTTCCAGGATTTCATCGACGCGCTGCTTTAGATCAGCACCGCGGATGCCATACATCTTGCCCCAGAAATTCAGGTTTTCCCGAGCAGATAGGTCTTCATACAGGGCAATATCCTGCGGCACCACCCCAATTGAAGCTTTCACACCCATTTGGTCGCTGATTATCGAATGCCCCATTACAAAGGCATCACCTTTGGTCGGCGCTAGCAAGCAAGAAAGCATCGAAATCGTTGTGCTTTTCCCCGCTCCATTCGGCCCCAACAGACTAAAAATTTCGCCTCTTTCCACCTGAAAATCGACGCCTTTGACGGCATATACCTCGCCAAAATCTTTATGCAAACCTTCTACTTTAATGGCAAATTGATCGTCCAAAATGAAACTCCTCACTCCAATTTAATAACGCCTCTTAATATACCAGTATATACGAACATTTTGCAGAAAAGTTTCTCGTATATACAATCTGATTCCCCAAAGAATTAAACGTTTGGAGTTTACAAGTGTATAATAAAAAAATCACGAGCCAAGTATCGGAGGCAACTTCATGGAAATCATCCCTAACATCTATCAAATCGAAGACAGCTTTGTGAACGCCTACCTGATTGTTTCGAACGATGACCTCGTTCTGATTGACACGGGTTTCTCAACCAATGCCAAGCACATTCATGCAAAGATTGAAGAACTTGGCTTTACTGCCGCCGACCTCAAGCTGATCCTGATCACCCACACCGATAAAGATCATGTTGGTGGACTATCAAATTTATTAAAGGCCAGCAATGCAAAACTACATGCCAGTAGATTTGAAGGCGAGGCGATCCAAAAAGGCGAACCCTCCCGGCCGCTGATCGGTAAAGGACTAATGAATCTCGTCTATAAGTTATCCGCGCCCTTATCGAAATTCCCACCAGCAAAAATCGACGAATTTCTTTCGAGTGGGCAGGTACTGGATATCGCCGGTGGGGTGAGGGTGATTGCTACACCCGGACATACTCCCGAGCACATTGCCTTTTTCTTGGAAGCACAGGGAGTACTCTTTGCCGGGGACGCCTTGCGCGCCCCTGACGGAGAATTGCATATTTCCTCTGGGGCAAACACCTGGGATGAAGCTCAAGCCATCGAATCCGCCAAAATCCTGGCCGACCTAAAACCCAAGATCGTGTGTTGTGGGCATGGCCCAGTCGTCTTCGACGCTGCCGACAAAATTCCTATTGAATAGTGGCCCTGGCCGTCCAGGAAACCCAAGGATGTAACTCATGAAAAAGCTTTTCTTCTTAAGCATCATGCTGTCCTTGATCGCCGCGGCCATTCCCGTCGCGCCGTCAAAGGCAAAAGGGCCTTCGTCGATTGGATCGACAGATATCAAAATCAACGCAAGCGACGTCGCCTCGATTAAATTATCCTATTACCATGCCTGTTTGGGAGATTGTAATGCTGAGCATGATTATGAGTTTGAGAAACAGGGCAATACATTAATTGATGGAGAAGTTACCCTGCCATTATCGATCATTCAACCGCTGCTCAATAGTTTACATACGCTTTATCCTGGCACCCGCCCAATCGAATATAAAGCTTGGTCAGACGACTATCCCGATGCATGGATCAGCCTAACTTTGGAAGACGGTAGGGTTATCAATATTCAATCATCTTCACAATACGCCAGATTAGTACCCTGGAACATCTTGGTTTGGGAAAAAGATGAAAACGGAGCACTACAATTAACTGAAAGCTATATTCTTTTACATGAGGATATTCATAAAGCACTGTCAGTTATCTGGCAAGCGCTAACTGGCGATTCTTTTCCGCGTAATCTTAGCCCAGAGGAATGGCTGGAATCATGGTGGTTTGCTTCAGACACAAACCCCGAATCATTGGAAATGACTTACTACATGGATTTTGGATATCTCGTTCCGGCAGCAGAAGCAGAAATTTATGTTCTAAGTCCTTCCATATTCACTCCCTACAAACCTTTATTACAAGAAAACGAAGAACTTAGAAACCTTTTTCAAGCTGGCTTTGAAATCTTCGATGCAACTTTTGAAGTGATTATTTCAATTGAATCTCCTCGGCCAATTCAATATTCCGGTACACTTGCCTTAAAGGCACCCGATAGTCCAGACGTGGTTGTGACCACAGTATCAATACGCCTGGAACCAGATATTATTGTAAATACTTCAATAACTGCCGCTGAGGTCGAGCGCCTGATTGGTGAGCGACAAAGTTACCGTTTCCTAAACGACGCGGTTTCGATCCTACCTGATGCGATTTATCTACTGGACACGCGCGAGGATATTTGGTCTCCAAAATACGATTGTCCTGAAGTTCCTGGGTTTACCCAACCCAGCCATAAAGTTTCCGGGGTACTTACAGAACATGATTCAACTCCATTTACTTTCTATTATTACAAAGACGAACGTGCCTGGTCGATTGACCTGTCCGCAGATCTAACTGACGAAACTTGGGCTACCACAAATATTGAAGAAATCTTCACGGCATGGTTCCCCAACGAACTGAATGAACTAAACGTCGAGGACTTAAGTGCCATCTCCACCAATTTCTTGATCGCCTATAAACCTAAAGTCACAGATAATAACCCCGCTTTGATCGATCTCCTCCGAGATAACTTACCTGAAGACAGCTACATCCATATCGAACATCCCCAAAAAGAAGGCGATATGACCTTTGCTTTTCTTCAAGGGCGCGTCATCATTCCCGAAAACACACTAAAGCCAGAAGTTGTTTACTGTGGAAAAACGCCCTCAGAGTGGCAGTCACCACCTTACGACATCGCTGCTGTATCCCCACCAGCACCTACACCAGCAGACTACTCGTTTTCGATATCGCCTCCAAAGTCTGGCTGGACGAAATCGTATAGCCTTCCCCAAAGTGTAAATTTCGACCACACGGTAAATGCGTTGGCAATGGCCTCTGCTTCCCCAGGCGTGGTGAGCTTGCTTTGGACAAAAGATGATGATGGTGTTTATTATGCTGAAGGTCTGGCAAATGGAACAAACTGGACTCAACCGCAATGGCTTGGCCCTTCCGCTGCTTGGAACGTTCGCATGGAAAGCAACCAAAAGGGAGACATCCACCTGCTCTGGACAACAGACTATTCGCCCTTGGGCACGATACACATCTGGCGTCCGGCTGGCGGACAATGGCAGGAACCGGAATACTGGGAAGAGGTCGGATATTTCACTCAGGCGATCTTGGATGAAAATAACGAACTTCATCTCGGATTCGACACCTCTGACGGCTTGGATGAAGAATATTTCTATGTGCATTGGGATGAAGTAAATGGTCTTTCTGAACCTGAGAATATCTCCCGGCGGATCGGAGACTCAGGCGGTGGACTGGTCATCAGGCAGGACTCGCAAGGATTAATCCACGCAGTTTGGGGGCACCCACTCTCAGACTCACCTTATATCGATCCACTGTCAGGGGAAATCTTCGACCAGGTAGGTTTATTCTATTCGCAGCGTTATTCCGATGGAAGCTGGTCGAAACAGGAATTTATTGGTTCTCTGGGTGAATTTGCCTATGGTTTTGACTTCGAATTGAATACGTTGGATAAGCCTGTAGTTATCTGGCAAGGAGCAGACGGTATCTACTCAATCACTAAAGATACTACCTGGACCGAACCAGAACTACTCGCCGCAGCTGCCACTCCAGAAGAGCCTGCTCCGTTTGGCCCTGATCGTTGGGGAGCACAAACGGTGGAAGTAGGCATAGCGCGCAATGATTATGGAACGATTTACGCTGCCTGGTCGATCTTAGGAGAAGGAGTCCATCTAGCAAAAGCCGATGGGAATTCCTGGGAAACGCCTATAACCATCACAGAAGATGATTGCGGCCAATTCAAATTAATTGTCTCAAAATATGGAACAGCTTACCTGTTACTCTCAATGTATAGTGGACGATTAACATTCGCAAAAGTTCGGAATGAAAGTATCGAAATCATACCAACAGACATTGTCACAGATTATTTCAATTCACCGCCTCAAGGCCAATTAATCATAGACCAAGCGGGATATTTTTACATTTTGGGATCACCTCGCTCTCCCAGATGGACGGTCTATATCCCCGAATTCACCGAAGTCTTTACGCCAACACCTTTCCCCACACCAACAGCCTCGATCACACCTACGCATACTCAGGAAGTGCCTGGCACACCTCAAATCGACACGACATCAACTCACGCTGCCGCTCCCCTAACAGGCGTGCCGAATTCGCCCAAAGACTGGTCGATCTTGCTTTTCGTTGCGGTTGCCGT
>JBNKDB010000146.1:0-7422 GCA_050288045.1 Anaerolineales bacterium
CCACCGGATGAACCAGCAGATGATCCTACAGATAATGGGGAAGTAGAAGAATAAGGAAAGCGGATAATAAACCAAATCCATTTCTACATAAGGCAAATATGTAGGGGCGACCGGCTGGTCGCCCAGGGCGCAGGGCAAGCATAGCTTGCAAAGCTGCGCCCCTACAAATAAAAGCCCCGTGCGAAAATCAACCCGGTAATTACTTCCCGACCGGTTTTATATGTTTATTCGCCAACCTGCGTTTCGGCAGCGGCCACCAACACCGACCAGTTCTCCATCGCATCGTAGAACTGGAGGAACTGCGCTGCTTCAGGGGTATCGTCTTCCCGGAAATTATCCGCCCAGCGGAAGCCAATCGACTGGTAGAGCAATTCGACCTTCACCGTGTACGGCCCGGCCGCATCTCCCAGATCGACAACGTACTGCACCTGGTCGCCGCCCGGAGCGAAATTAGCGTCATCTGTGGCCACACCATACACGCCGACATCCGCCGGAGCGCTGGCCGAGTCGTAGCCCAGCGGCAGGATGCTGTTGTCCTTGAGGTAGGCCGCGGCGCGCAGCAGCGTGGTGGTCACCGCACCGTCCGTGTTCCCCAGGATCGGCTCGTAGATTTGCACCTGGTCGGCGGCGTCGATCACATCGTAGTGCGGTTCGTAGCTCGCCGGGTCGCTGTCGTTGGCGTTGCCCACGATGGCCCCGTCCGACCCAACTGCCCCCGATTCGAAGACCACGTTCCCATCCGCATCCAACACACTGAAATGCAGCCACACCCGCCGGGAGGGGAACCCGGCCGGAAACTTATGCCCCACCAGGCTCTCGACGCGCACGTCAGCCTGCAATTGGCCGTCGGCCACGTTCACGTTCTCCAGGGTCAAGTTGGCGGTCTGGGTTTGCAAGAGGCCCAAATTACGGGTGATCGCGTCCGTGAAATTCACCGGGGAAGCAGTCACGCCCAATTCTTCCCCGTTCAACGCCAGCATGGTCAGCATGAAGACATTGCCGCCCTCGAAGGCGTGCTGGCCGACCGGGCCTTTGGGAGCCTGGCTGGTGATCGAGAGCAGCGCCACCCCATCCGAAGCGGGCATGTGGCAGGCGTTGCAGGCCTGCGTGTCGGCATATTGACTGTTCTCCCATTCGGTATAGATCATCTGCTCCGGAAATTCCCCGACGATTTCCCCGGCCGCGTCCAGGTAGGGCGTGTACAGGTTGTGGCAGGTGCCGCACAGCGCCGAGTCGCTGACGTGGTCGCTCTGGATGGGCACGAACCCGGAAGCCACTTGCATGACCAGAGACATATTTTCATCCACCGGGAAGGGGCCATAGGAAGGCCGTTCGCCTTTGGGAATATCCGTATCGATCTGGTAATTGCCGCTGAAACTCTCGGCCAGCCCAAAATTCCCGGCTTCGATCTGGTGGCACACGTTGCAGGAAACGCCATCCATCGCCAAAGCGTGCAGGTCGTTATCGGCGGCATCGAAACCCACCCCGAAGATGTTGGTCGGGTTGCCCTGGGTGGTAGCTTCAAAACGCGCCATCGGCATATGGCAGGTGGCACATTTGTCCTCGATCACATCCTTGAGATCGGGAGCCAGGGCGACTTCCCCGCTGACCGTGGCCTGCCAGTACGGGTCACGCGCCGCGTTCGCCATCACGCCCGAACGCCATAAGGTATCGAAAGAGACGTCGTTGCCGCCCGCATCGATGGTGTTGGTATGGCAGGCGCTGCACACCCCGGCCCCAGCAAACAGTTCCAGATTGTCGGTCGGCAGGTTCCCGGGCGCATATTCCGGGAAAGCCTGGGCTGCCAGATCGTAAACCTGGGAGGCAGATATTGCTTGTGATGCGGCTGCCTCGGTCGGTGTTTGGGGTTCAGCGTCGGCTTCAGTTGGGGACATATCATCCTGTTCTGCGGTCGCCGCCGGAATGGCCGGGGCAGCACTTTCTTGTGACCCACACCCCACCAATCCCCCCAGACACAACAACACGAGCAAGAATTGAATTCGCTTCATGGTTCCTCCACAATCAACGATACAAAATAAAGCCGGTCAATCCTAACCGGACGACTTTTCAAAGCATTCAGGATTTATGGTATTTATAACTTTTCTAATCGGTTTCTTAATCTTCTATCTTTAACCCTTCAATTTCAAGGGGCAAATGTCATATAATCTAATAGTGGGGCGTAGTTGCTCGGATTATTTGGTAACAGACCGTTTGTGGTCAGTTCCTCAGAAAGAGGCGAAATAATGAAGATCGGGATTATTGGCACAGGAAAAATGGGCAGCCACCTGGCCCAACGCTGGGTGGAAAAAGGACATCAGATCATGTTCGGCTCGCGCACGCCCGAAAAAGCAGCCACGCTGGCAAAGCAATTTAGTGGCAAAGCAACAGGTGGCTCATCGATGGCGGCGGCGAAATTTGGTGAAGTTGTCGTCTTGGCGGTGCCCTGGCATGCAGCCGAAGAAACGGTCACGGCGCTCGGCTCCCTGAAGGGAAAGACACTGATCGACATCACCAACCCACTGCTGCCAGAAATGGCCGGGCCGGACACAGAGATCGGCACCTCTGCCGCCGAACAGATTGCCGAATGGGCCGAAGGGGCCAATGTGGTCAAGGCCTTCAATACCATTTATTTCGTCAACCTGGATAACCCCGTCTTTGGCGGCAAAGCGGCCAGTTTGTTTTTTTGCGGCGATGATGAAACAGCCAAAGCCCATGCACGCCAATTGGGTAAAGACACCGGCCTGGCACCGGTGGATTGCGGCCCATTGTGGATGGCGCGCCACCTGGAATCGCTGGGCTTCATCTGGATCTACCTGGCGTTCAAGCAGGGCAAAGGTACCGATTTCGTCATCAACATGCAAAGAAGGAATTAAGCCAATACGTGGAGGCCGGTTTTCCCTCCTTGACAGGTCGTTGGTTTCTTGCTATATTTATGACGGTAAACGACATGTCGAAAACCGGAATATTAAACGTTATATGGAGGCAGCTATAGACTCCCAAGACCTACTCCCCCTACGTGAGCCCACCTTCTTCATCATGCTCAGCCTGGCACACACCAAGAAGCACGGCTATGCCATCTTGAAAGACGTCGAGACGTTGAGCGAAGGCAAGGTGCAGCTCAGCAACGGTACACTCTACGGCGCACTCACCCGCCTGCAAGATCAGGGGCTGATCGCGCGCGTGGACAGCGACGAGCCAGAAGACACCAGCAGACCCCGCAAGGCCTACCGCCTGACACAGGACGGATTGCACGTACTCAATGCCGAGATCGGCCGCTTGCAAAACCTGGTCGATACTGCCCGGCTGCACCTGGCCGAGGAGGGCACATGAACGCCACTGCCCACTTGCTTCAGCAGGCATACGCTCATTCCTTGAAGTTGTACCCGCGCGCCTTTCGCGAGGAATATACCGAAGAATTGTGCGCCGTCTTCAACCTGGCAACAGAGCGGGCCGCGCAAACGGGAGTTTGGGGATTGGCAAAAGTGGCCTGGCGCGAACTACGCGACCTGCCCTTTGCCGTCATGGCAGCCTATGTGCGCGAAAGGAGGCGCATGCAGATGCAAAAACGCTTGGACCGCTGGTTTACGCATGAACCGGGATCGTGGCAGGAAGTACTCCTGGCCGCGCTGCCTTTTCTCTTATTGATGGGCTTCCCCGGCATCTTGACCGTCTTTTCCCTGGAAAAAAGCATTCCGGCCGTGATTGGCATCGGGATACTAAGTTTGATCGTCGTAATCCTGGCCACGCTGGGCATCATCGGTTTGTTCGTCAAACTGCCGCGCTGGGCATTGCCCTACGCCGGGATGCCGCTGGCACTGGTAGCCTTTGTCTTTATGTTCACGTTGGGGATGCGAACGCTGTTCCTTGGTGATTCCGGTACCCCCTGGGTGCTGCGCATGTCGGGTTTCCTGGCGATCTTCCTGATCGTGGTGTTAGGCCTGATGCTGTTATGTGTCTGGCTCTCGAAGCTGCTGACGCTGACGCATCCATTCTACGAACGTGTGCAGTCCGATTGGAGCTTACTTTCTTTCATGATGTACGGCGGGGCGCTGGTTTTCCTCGCCGGGATGTACGAAGATGTCGTTGGGGCGGGCTGGCATGTGCTGATCACCCTGATCCCACTCGTGCTGGGCATCTGGGTTTACCTGCGAGACGAGCGTATGAGCCGCCGTCTGTGGACGCTGGTGCTCAGCGTTACCGCCGCAATGGGCATCGCCCTGGTCGCCAACCTGCAATTGACGGATGGGTTTTCCCCCACTGCCTTACAGATTGGGCCACTGGCGCTCAACCGGGTTGTACTCAGCGTGATCCTGACCTGGCTGACCTGCGAAACCATGATCCTCGCCCCGCTGCTGTTGCGCTTTGCCGTTCCCCCGCGCCAACCGGTAATGGCAGAGCACTAGGTAAGGTAGTGGTACCGATGAGCAGAAATGCCAAGCTGGCCCTGTTCTGGACGCCAAGAATTCTGTGTATCCTGTTTGCGCTCTTCCTGAGCCTGTTCTCCCTGGACGTCTTCGGTGAGGGCTACGGCTTCTGGGGAACGCTCCTGGCCCTGCTCATCCACCTCGTGCCGGTTTACCTGGTGGTCATCGTCTTGCTGGTGGCTTGGAAATGGGAATGGATCGGTGGATTGTTATTCCTGGGATTGGCTGCATTCTATCTCATCATGTCCTGGGGGTACTTCGAGTGGAGCACCTATCTATCGATCTCCGGGCCACTTACCCTGTTAGGGGTGCTCTTCTTGCTCAACTGGAAGTACCGCGTCCAACTGCGCGCCCCGTAACGATCCGCTCACGGCTCCGCTTTTCAAACCCACAAGCTGCCGCTTTACTGCGCGGCAGCTTTCTTTTTTGCAATGGACGATAACTTTTTCCCTGTTATAATTGGGCGTTTGCATTTTTCAAGAAACGTACTACAGCAGGTTTGTGGTATCATCATGCGCTGCAAAATACAGAAGTACCTGCTTTGATGAGCAGGTATTTTTATGAGCGTTGCAATTATCGATCACATCATCCGAAAACTAAATTAGGAGAACGTTTACTATGTCCGAACAAGTAAAATCGACCGTGATTCCCCCTTATGGCGGCACACTGGTGAACCTGGTAGCGACCGGCGCAGAGCGCCAGGCGTTGCTGGAAAAAGCACGCGAGCTGCCCTACATCCAGATCAATGACCGTGCCCTGCACGACCTGGAACTACTGGCCATTGGCGGCTTCTCGCCCTTGGATCGCTTCATGGGCCAGGCCGACTATCAGGGTGTGCTCGACAACATGCGGCTGGCCGACGGCACGCTCTTCCCGCTGCCGATCACGCTGACCGCCGACGCCGAGAATATCCCCGCCGGGGCAGACGAGATCGTACTGCGCGATGTGCACAACAACACCATCGCCATCATGAAACTGGAAGAGGTCTACGAATGGGACCCCGCCGAGTACGCCCAGAAGGCGCTGGGCTCGACCGACCCGCGCCACCCGCTGGTCTCGGAAATGATCCGCTGGGGCGACCGTAATCTGTCCGGCGAATTGAAAGTCGTCAACCTGCCCAAGTATTTCGATTTCGTCGAACTGCGCCGTACCCCTGCCGAGGTGCGCGCCCTGATCGAAGAACTGGGCCACGAGAAAGTCGTCGCCTTCCAGACCCGCAATCCGATGCACCGCATCCACGAAGAACTTGCCAAGCGCGCCGCTGAAGACGTTGGCGGCACCTTGTTGATCCACCCCGTAGTGGGCATGACCCGCCCCGGCGACGTTGACCACTTCACGCGCGTGCGCGTCTACAAGACGCTGGTCGAGAAATACTTCGATCCCAGCAGCACCGTGCTCAGCCTGCTGCCGCTGGCGATGCGCATGGCCGGGCCGCGCGAGGCCGTCTGGCACGCCATCATCCGCCGCAACTACGGCGCCAACCACTTCATCGTCGGCCGTGACCACGCCGGTCCCGGCAACGATGGCACTGGCAAGCCATTCTACGGCCCCTACGACGCCCAGGAAATGCTCGCCAAATACGCCGATGAGATCGACGTCCAACCCGTTTACTTCAAAGAATTAGTCTACCTGGAAGAAGAAGACCTCTTCGTTGAGAAAGACAAGGCCGACGGGCGCGGCAAGGTCGCCTTCATTTCCGGCACTGCCGTGCGCGAAGAATACCTGGCCAAGGGCAAACTGCTGCCCGGCTGGTTCACCCGCCCCGAAACCGCCCAGATCCTGACCGAGACTTATCCACCGCGCCGCAAGCAAGGCTTCGTGCTCTGGTTCACCGGTCTGAGTGGCGCTGGTAAGTCGACCATTGCCCAGATCGTGACCTCCCTGCTGTTAGAACACGGCCGTCAAGCCACCGTGCTCGATGGTGACGTGGTGCGTACGCACCTTTCCAAAGGCTTGGGCTTTAGCAAGGAAGACCGCGACACCAACATTTTGCGCATCGGTTTCGTAGCCGGTGAGATCGCCCGCCACAACGGCACGGTGATCTGCGCCGCGATCAGCCCCTACCGGGCGACCCGCAATGAAGCTCGCAAGATGATTGGCGAAGAGCGCTTCGTCGAAGTCTTCGTCGACACCCCGCTGAACGTCTGCGAAGGCCGCGATGTGAAGGGCCTGTATGCCAAAGCGCGCAGCGGCGAGATCAAAGGCTTTACCGGTATCGACGATCCCTACGAAGCCCCCCGCAACCCGGAAATCCGCCTGGATACGGTCAATTACACCGCCGAGGACTGCGCCCACCAGATCATCGAATATCTGGAGCAGCGCGGCTTCCTGGCTCCCGCTCCGGTGGAAGCCTAATCCTGATTGAACCTGAAAGTGCGCGCAGTTGGCAAAACCAACTGCGCGCTTTTTTGTGGAGCAGGGATGAGATCATCAATAATCAAGGGACGAAAAGATCGATTACATGAATTGTCTTACAGGAGGGTATAATAGCGGGCAGCATGTCAGACATGATATATTTACAGTGAGTTTATCTTTGGATTTTCCCCTCACCCGCCAGCCATACGGCTGGCTGCCCTCTCCCAGTAGGAGAGGGCCAGTTGACATTATCTCATTACTTGCCACATGGGTGAGGGAACAAAAGACATCCCAATTAGATAACGCTTATTTATATTTTCGGGAATCTCTCAAAGCCACCCATATCTACTCATCCACTTGTCTACGCTAAAGCTAGCCTACTACGAATAACGTATGACCTTTCACCTCTATGACTAACAAAACCTCCCCCTCCCTCCCCCAACTCTTCGACCTGACCGGTAAGAGCGCCATCGTGACCGGCGGAGCGGGCCTGCTTGGCAAGCAGTTCTGCCACACACTGGCCGCCGCCGGAGCCAACGTCATCGTTGCCGACCTGAACCAGGCCGCAGCCCAGGAAGTCGCCGCCGCGGTTGAAGCCGCCGGTTGCACTGCTAAGGCGGTAAGCGTCGACATCAGCGACCCG
>JBNKDB010000147.1:0-4191 GCA_050288045.1 Anaerolineales bacterium
TCGATCCGTCCCAGTACATCGGCCTGTTGGGGCGTAAAGTTGCTGTTCTGATCCTGCCGCAAAATACGCACCAGGCTTTGCACACTGCCCAGGGGAGAGCGTAATTCGTGGGCCAGTACCTGCATGAATTCGGTCTTATGGGCATCCAGGCGTTCCATATCCCGTTTGGCACGCGCCAATTCAGCGGCTTCCGCCTCTACAGCGTGTAGGCGTTTGGCCGCCTGAGACAGACGCCGTTTTTCCAGCCCCCGGTTCACGGTCATCAACAACAGTTCAGTATCGAAGGGTTTCGAGATAAAGTTATACGCGCCGCGCTTGATGGCTTCGATGGCCAGCTCAATCGTGGCATATCCGGTAATAATGATCGCAACCGTATCGGGGTCTTTCTGATGAATGGGTTCAAGCAGGTTGATGCCCCTGCCATCCGGCATCATCACGTCCAACAAGACCAGGGCATAGTCGTTCTGCTGAATCAAGTCCTGGCCTGCTTTCATGGTCGCCGCCGCAGTAACAGCAAAACCCTGTGGTTCCAAAGCGCGGCGGCAGCCCTCCCGAATCCCTAGTTCGTCGTCGATCACCAGAATATTATGCTTCTCTGCCATGCCTGTTTTCTACGATTCACACAAAGGTTAGTTTGGTCGTACCGGCAATACAATTATAAACGTAGTTCCTTCGCCAAGCTGGCTTTTCACGCTGATCTGCCCACGATGCATCTTGATAATGCCATAGACAATCGAAAGGCCCAACCCCGTCCCGACCCCGGCGGGCTTGGTGGTGAAGAACGGCGTGAACAACTTGGCCTGATTTTCCGGGGGAATGCCCGGGCCGGTATCGGCGACCTGGATTTCAATGGACTGTGCATCCAGCGGGCGGGTAGTTACCATGATCCGTCCGCCATCTTCCAACGCCTCGACGGCATTATCCAACAAATTGATAATAACCTGCTGCAACTGCGCCGGGTCAGCATGAATAATCGGGCTTTCCGGCGAAAAGTCCCGCTCGACCGTGACGTTATCGAATACGCCCTGGTGCATAAGCGTATCGACGACCGAGTCAAGTAAGGCATTCACATCCACTTCTTCGGTCAAGATTTCCTGCTGGCGAGAGAAATTCAACAGGTCAGAGACAATCCGTTTACAGCGCAGGGTTTCATCAACGATCATTTTGAGATCGCCACGAGCGGGGTCGTCTTCGGCCGCTTCATGATACATGGCATCGGCAAAGAGCAAGATCGAAGCCAGGGGATTATTGATCTCATGCGCCACACCGGCAGCCAACTGCCCCACCGAGGCCAGTTTTTCCTTATGCACCAGCTCCTGCTGTACGGCTTGTAGCTCCTGCACCATCCCGTTGAATGACTCACCCAATAAGGCCAACTCTCCACGGCCATAGGGCCGCACCTGGACGGACATATCGCCTTCGGCCAGCCGCCGGTTGGCAGCCACCAGTTCGGAGATTGGCTGGGTAATGACTTTCGAGATCGGCACGGCCACCACCCCGGCCAAAGCGATACAGACCAGCGTGATCACCAATACACGGTTATTGAAAGCATGCACCAGACTATCAAAGGCGGAGCGGCGGATACCGACATATAAGCTACCGACCACCGCGTCCTGATGATCCTTGAGCGGTGTGTAGCGCGTGATGTACCAATCGTTGACCACAAAAGCCTCACCACTGTAATCCTTGGCCTGTACCAGCACAGTGTCATATACCTGTTTGGAGACGCGCGTTCCCACCGCCCGGCTCTGATCGGTATTATGCACGTTTGTGGCTACACGCATATCACCAAAAAAGATCGTCACCGTATCGACCCCAGCAGCTTCTTTGATACGGTCGACCAACGCAAAATCATTGTTGAACATGTAAACCGAAATTACCGCTCCCCCCACCTGCCCGGCAGCATCCACCAGCGGATAAACACCCACGACCCCTAAACCGGCACTGCCTTCACGCTGGTCGAAGGGACCAACCGCGGCCTGGGGAGTATTCAGCAGCGGGATACGCGCCTGCTCATCCAGATCAATCTGGGCCAGATACTCCTCCGGCAAGACTTCAGTTGCGGCTTGCGCCTCGCCGGTTGTCAGCACCGTATCGACGATCGGTAAACCTTTCCAATTACCGTCCACGATCAATGGGGACAACTGCCCTTCCGCCGACAAGGTACGGCCTGCTAAAATGTTTCCTTCGGAATCCAAGGCGGCGACAAAATGCGTACCCCCTAACGCCAAAACCGTGATCTTATTGGTGATCTGTTCGTCGATAGCCTGGATTGAGCGAGCATCACCGGCGGTTGCCCCTGGAAAGCTACTGATGATTCCCGGGTCCAGCACCAGGCGATGGCTGATCGCCGAAATCTCATCCAATTTAATGCCATAGAAGACGCCAGCCAGGTCCATATCGCGAGACACGCGCTCGGCCTCGGCAGTCCCCAGGTAATCATTGATCAGCCGGGAGATCACGATGGCGCCAATACCTAAAGTAAAGATGGCAACCAAGGAAAACCAGCCGATCAATACGTTTTGCAAACGTCCCCCGAATAACAGCGTTACCAATCGACTCCGAAAGATTTGCTGTTTCATACGTCTATACCGCGCGGCATATCCCGCACTCAAACCACCCCGGCTAAACCTGTTCGCCAGTCAGCAACCCGGCCACTTTTTTGACGAGGTCTTCCGGGTCAATCGGTTTATCGACCAATAGCTCGACCGGCAAGTTATCAATTTCCGGGTTATAGCGCAACGATGTGGTGCTGTGGATGGCGGTCAACATTAAGATGGGGATATCTTTCAAGTCGGCGTAAGCCGAAGTGGGATCGGGATTGCGCAGTTTGAGCGCCAACTCGAATCCCTCGGTTGAGGTATCCATCATCACGTCCAGGACGACCAGATCGGGGCGTTCTGCCCGCATGGCTTCCAACCCCATTTTGCTGTTGTTTGCTTCACGAATGACATGCCCAACCGGTTCCAGGCTCATGCGCACGGCCAACACCATATCGGGATCATCGTCAATTACCAGAATATTCGCCATTTATCGTTCCTTTCCGATCAAATATTGGATATGTGATTTTGCATCACGCTGCTGGCCAGGCCCGCTTCCTGACGTTTGGGGGCCTTCACCAGTTCATGGAGGAATTGAGTAACCGTCTCAACCGCCTCGAAGGCAACCGGGGTCAGCGGTGTGTCGAACGCCACCGTCTGCGGTTGGATTCCCAGCAGATAAACCTGGCAGGCAATGGCCTGCTGCAAATAATGGGTAAGCACCGTCAGGGATAAAGTATGCGTTGACGGCAGCTTACCGGCCACCCGGCTCATATCCAGGAAGCTGATCGTGCCGGGAGCAGCCCTCAGATCGATGGCATCCACGATCAGCACCAGGTCAGGGGCGAATGCCTCTAACTTACCAATGTAACTCTCCGGGGCATGCCCACCATTCAAGATCAACAGGCTTTCGGAAGGTTTCGCCAGTTGCAGCAAGCTGCGAACGACCAGACTCCCGGCGGCGTCATCTCCGGCCAACTCGTTGCCGACGCCAAAAATGGCGACGCGCGCCGCGGGCCGCTCGGCAAACAGCGCCGCGAATACCCGGCTGACCTCACTCGCCCAGGGCTTCGCGGATGTCATCCTCTGTACCATAGACCAGGCAATACGAGTCGTGATCCAGCGCGGCAAGCTCCCAATCCGTGCTGGACATATCCAGGCAGCCCTGGCGGCAGCTATACACACACTGGGCACAGAACGTACAGCGGTCGAGATAATAGCGCAGCACAAAGCGTTTCGCCTTACGGTCGATCACGATCATGTCAAGCGCCTGCGCCGGGCAGTCCATGGCGCACAAGCCGCAGCCCGTGCATTTTTCCGCATCCCAATTTAAGGCACCGCGCAGCCGCTCGGGGGTAGCATATTGCTGGGCCGGATAATTCTGCGTGGACGGCTTGCGAAAAACAGAAGAGAGTACGTCACTAAACATTGAAGCAGTTTTCATACCGAAATCCTTTGTACCAGAATGGTGACGAACCATTGCAGCAGAACCAGTAAAGCACCATATCGCCACCACATACCGACGGTCTGGTCGATACGCAGACGCGTCAACAAGGCTTGCAAGAAGACAACCACAGCCAACAAGATCAGGGTCTTGAGCAAAAAATCCAACGGGTTGGTCAGGCCGCCCAGGTAAAAAGCAGCAATCAAG
>JBNKDB010000148.1:0-5733 GCA_050288045.1 Anaerolineales bacterium
GATCTGCTAATTACCTTTTATTACAGTATGATGAAGCGATCGCCGATTTTACAATGGTTATCCAACTTGATCCGAAAGATGTCTGGGCACATATCATGCGGGGGAATATCTATTCCGATTTACGACAATATGAAAAAGCGATTGCCGATTTCGATAAGGCCATGGAGATCGACCCTGAGATTTCGTCTATTTATAACAATCGTGGAAATGCTTACCGGTATCTGGGTAGATATGAAGAGGCCATTGCCGATTTTGATAGAGCTCTTGAACTTAATCCAGGGGATACGGATGTTTACACTAATCGCGGGAACGTGTACCTTGAACTGAAGCAATATGAAGAAGCCATTGCCGAATATACACAAGCCATTGAGATTGACCCAACGTATTCTTTTGCATATCAAAACCGCGGGCACGCATATCGATTTTTGGGGGAGTTTGAGAAAGCGTTGGCCGATTTCACAAAAGCCATCGAGCTAGATCGGCAAGATGCACTTGCATATACCCACCGAGGACTTACTTATGAAAGTGCAGGTGAAAGCGCGAAGGCAATTGCTGATTACAATAAAGCTATTCAGCTTGATCCAGAACTTGTGATTGCTTATTTCAATCGGGGAAATTCCTACGTAAACAATGGACAATATGAGAAAGCAATTGCCGATTATACAAAGACTATTGAACTAGAGCCAGGCTATATCGATGCATATAACAATCGTGGGGGTGTTTATAAAAGCTTAGGACAGTATGAAGAGGCGCTCGTCGACTATACAAAAGCAATCGAGATCGTTCCTGGTTTTGCACATCTTTATAATAACCGTGGGCAGGTCTATCTAGATGTAGGTGAGTTTGAAGCGGCTCTCGCGGATTTTTCTAAAGCTATCGAGCTCGATCCGGAATTTTCACCAGCGTACCAAAATCGTGGAAATACCTATGGGAGCATGGGAGAACTCGAAGAAGCAATTGCTGATTTCGATAAAGCTATTGAACTCGATCCGGAAAATGTAGGCGCGTATGCCAATCGAGGAATTGCTTACGAAGATCTGGAAAATTACGATCAAGCATTGGCTGATTTTAATAAAGCGATTGAACTTGATCCGGAAAATGCATATTTGTATCTCAATCGAGGTCTTGTTTATCGTCGTCTAGAACAAAATGATCAGGCAATGGATGATTTTGATAAAGTCATCGAGTTCTATCCGGAGCATCCCTTGGGGTATTGTAATCTTGGTCTCCTTTATATTAGTGAGGGCGACTATGATCTAGCTTTAGAGAATCTTGAAACTGCGACCAAGCTAGATAGAGACTATCAATATCCTTTGTGTTGGGAAGCACTAGACGCGGTTAAAAGCTTTTATTCAACACCTTAAAACCCCAAAATTGGTTTGTGAATGAGGGGCTCTTTTCGCAGTTTCTCATCCTATAAATAACGAACTGCTTTGGTAACTTGCTTTTACCCTACCGCCACCCGATTCCTTCCGGCTTGCTTTGCCTGGTACATGGCGGCGTCGGCGCGCTCGAGCAGCGTTTTCAGGTCATCTTGTTTGGATTGCAAGCTGGCAACGCCCACACTGATCGTGATTTGGAATTCTATCTCGTCGACTCGAACAGGCGTATCGGCCACGCAGTGGCGCAGCCTTTCGGCGACTACGCGGGCAGTCTCGATATCGCTGCGGGGCAGGGCGATCACAAATTCTTCCCCGCCATAACGGCCGACGTGATCGATTTCGCGTAAAACCTTCCGGCAGTGAGCGGCAATCGTCATCAAGACCCGGTCACCGACGGCATGCCCGTGGGTATCGTTGACTTTCTTGAAGTGGTCGACGTCGAAGATAATGAAAGACAGTTGTTCGTCGAAGCGCTTGGCGCGCTTGATCTCCTGGCTTGCCAGTTCATTGAAATAACGCCGGTTGGGCAAACCGGTCAACGGATCGGTAAGTGCCAAAGTCTGTACCTCGGCGAACAGGCGGGCGTTATCGATTGCCACGGCGGCCTGGTAGGCAAAAGTCTGCGCCAGGACGGCGTCGGATTCGGTGTAACGCATGGCATGGTGCCGGTCCAGGAAGATGAAACCAATCGCATGGCCGCGCGTGATCAATGGCACGAGCATCACATTATGGGGGACACGGCGGTCGAACCAGTCTGTCAGGCGTGGGTCATCGGTGGATTCGTTGAGGATCAGGGGATGTTGGATGTACTGCAGAGCAGTGATCAGCGTTTTTACATTATCGAGTTGGGGTGGATTGGTGGCAGCCGGAGGCGGCAAATGTTGTTCGGCAATCATTTTGAGTTGGCCGCTTTCCAGTTGTAGCAACAGGGCGTTATCGTAGGGGAGCACGCGCACCAACTGCTGCAAGATGCGTTCGGCCGCTTCATTCGGATCCAGGGTGGCGGCAATAATGGCAGAAGCCTGGCGCAGCGTTTCAATTTCTTCCGAGTGGCGTTGGGCGGCGTAATACAGTTCTTTATTCTTTACCAGACTGGCGACAACGTAGGTTACGGTTGTGGTGATAACAATGAAGGTGATCAGTCCGGTCAACAGAATGGGGTAGAGAATATTGGGTGGAAAGTGTGCCAATTGCATGGCGACCACAAAAAACACTCCTGAGAAGAAGCCGGTAAAAGCCACCAGGGCTGGACTTAAGCGTAAACCCGCCAGTACGATCAGTAGTATGAAGAGAGCGAAAGGTGTGGTGTCTGAGAGTGCCGGGTTCATGCTCGTCCGCGTGCTCAGGAGATAAATCAATACGATAGAGAGTTCGACCAGCAGGATGAGGTATTTACGCCACCGGTAGTAAGGTGGATTGGTTTTTAGATAGATCGATAAGGTAAAGCTGATTGCCAGCAGACCCAGGCCAGTAATCAACATTGCATTTCGGGCCTGGTTGTGGGGCGGAGTTGGTGGAGTGGTTTCTTCTGGCAAAGGATACACATTGGTGGGGATAACACCTGCTGGAAGCGTGGGGGATGGTGCGGGCGTGTTTTCTGTTGGGGGTAGGTTAGCTGCCGGATGTAGAAAATAGCTTACCAGTATGGCTATAGCTACCAGCAATCGAAGGAGATTGATGCTTTTTTCGTTATTGGTTTCCGTTTTCTGGCGCTCTAGTTCAGACTGGCGTTGCGTGGAAGCATCTTGCCAAGAGCATTGGGGCGTGCTTTTTGATCGAGTACCTTTTTTGATAGGTGATTGCATAGCATTATTGTCAGGTAGAATGTGCGAAAAACGCCGATAATCTCAGTATAAATGTAATCTAAATCCGAATTTTGGGATTATCAATATTGATAGCCTAACAATATTCTTAAAAACATCTGCTGTCTGGTTAAATAGAAGCCTCCCGCAGGAGAAGGGGCACCAATAAGAGTTCCCACGGGAGATACTTCACGTAGTATGGAATTTGTTATTCCACAGGTTCGGGGGCTGCCTGTGAAATTTTCTTTTGTCACCAAGCCACCAAGTCACAAAATCTCAGAAAAGATCTTGGAGTCTTTGTGACTTGGTGGTTGAACCCACCAGGTACTACCCTTCACTATCTTTCTCAAGCTGTTCGGCAGCCAGGCGCTTCATGTGTCCCAGGATGGCGGTGAAACCGTTCAGGCGCTGCTGGGTGATCAGTTCTTGCAGGCCCATCGCCATATAGAAATTGGCCGGGATGGCAAGAATTTCCTCCGGGGTTGCGCCGTCTGCGCCCGCCGCCAGGATGGCAGCCAGGCCGCGCACGGTGGGCGATTCGGGCGGCACGTCGAAAAAGAAGTGCAGCCCGCCGTCTTGCATTTCAGCTTGTACGTATACCGGTGTCATGCATTCATGCACGAAATCCATTTGCTCGTGGTCGGCGGCCAGGTGCTCGGGCAGCGGCGGCATGTCCTGGGAATAACCCAGCAGCATATCGATCTTCTCGCGCCCGGTCGACATCTGGAAGTCCTCGACGATCTCGGCCAGTTTGGTAGGCAGTGCGTTGGTGGTATCCATCATTTTTCGATGGGCGCCCCAACCAGGTTGCCCCATTCCGTCCAGGAACCGTCGTAGTTACGCACGTTGTCATAGCCCAACAGGTAATGCAGCACGAACCAGGTGTGTGAACTGCGTTCGCCGATCCGGCAGTAGGCCACCACCGGTTTCTCGCCGTTAATGCCCTTGCTTTGGTAAAGTTCGGCCAGCGCTTCGGGCGATTTGAAGGTGCTGTCGGCCTCGTTCACGGCCTGCGACCAGGGGATGTTGACCGCGCCGGGGATGTGCCCGCCGCGCGTGGCGCCTTCTTGCGGGTAGTTAGGCATGTGCAGCAGTTCGCCGGAATATTCCCCGGGGCTGCGCACATCTACCAGTGGTAGGCTGCTTTCAACGTGTTCGAAGACGTCGTTGCGATAGGCGCGCACAGATTCATCGGCGTCCTTGGCGGTATAGCTGGTTTTGGGATATTCGGGAACGTCCTGGGTATAAGGGCGTTCTTCCAGTTCCCATTTCTTGCGCCCGCCGTCCATAATGCGGGCGTCTTTGTGGCCGTAGTATTTGAATAACCACAGGGCATAGACCGCGAACCAGTTGCTCTTGTCACCGTAAAAAACGACCGTCGTATCATTGGAGATTCCCAGGCTGCTACACATTTCCTCGAACTTGTCTTTGGTCATAAAATCACGGCGCACCGGATGTTGCAGGGTGGTGAACCAATCCACTTTGACTGCGCCGGGAATGTGCCCGGTGCTGTACAGCAGATAGTCCTCGTCGGATTCGATTACTCGGACGTTGGGATCGTCCAGGTGGTCGGCGACCCATTGGGTGTCGACCAGCAGTTCGGGATGCGCGTAGCGCTTACTCATGGTAATCTCCTTTAGGTAAATTGACAAAATTTACCAGATTTATAATATATAATTATAGAAAATAATTGGGGGGCGTCAAGGGCGGAGATGCACAGATGATAGGATACTAATCTTGTAAGGTTTGCACAGCGCTTTGGGGATCGAAAGAGAGGCACACGTTCTCCCCTACGGCGGGCGGCGCGGTGTTGGAAGGGATTTCGAAGTTGAGCTGTGTCTCCCCCACGGCGATCTTCAGGCGGGTGGTGCTGCCGCGGAAGGTGCTTTCGAGCACGCGCCCTTCCAGTTGGCATTCAGCGTCATCACCTAACATCACGGCATCCGGGCGCAGCAGCAAGGTGACGGCTTCTTTTTCGGTGCTGACTGGTAGCGGGCCTACCGCGGTCTGGATGAAGCGGCGGCCATCTATCAGTTCGACCGGGCCGTGCAGCAGGTTGCTGAAACCGAGGAAACGCGCCACGAAGACTGAGGCCGGGTGACGGTAAATGTCCTGCGGGGTGCCAATTTGGGCGATCTCTCCGGCGTGCATGATGACGATGCGGTCGGCCAGGGCGTAAGCTTCTTCCTGGTCGTGGGTGACGTACAGCGTGGTCTGGCCGCTGCGCGCCAGGATGTCCTGTAAATCCAGCAGCAGGCGTTCGCGCAGAGCGCGATCCAGTGCGCCGAGCGGTTCGTCGAGCATCAGCAGTTTGGGCTGCGGGGCCAGCGAACGCGCCAGGGCGACGCGCTGCTGCTCACCGCCGGAGAGCGGGTTGACGTCGCGGTCGCCGAAGCCGGGTAGACCGACCAGTTCCAGGGTCTCGGCCACGCGCGTCTGGATGGCGGCTTTATCCTGGCCGGACATTTGCAGGCCGAAAGCGACGTTGTCGAAGACGTTCATGTGCGGGAAGAGGGCGTAGTCCTGGAACATTAACCCGAAGCCGCGCT
>JBNKDB010000149.1:0-1818 GCA_050288045.1 Anaerolineales bacterium
CATCACACACCGCCCACACCCGGAAGATCTCCGGCTGAACAATTACCCAATCCACAACCGCCTGCGTGGCTTCGGTGGCGTAACCCAGACCCCAATGTGGGCGCGCCAGCACGTACCCCAGATCGGCTATGTGCCCCTCGACGCGCAATTCGATCATGCCGATCAGGGTATCGTCAGCGCGTAGACGGATCACCCACGGGAAAGCACTGCCCTGCTCCCAGGTAGTTATGCAACGTTGCACGAATGTCCGGGTGGTTTCCACTTTGGTATGTGGCGGCCAGATCAGATAACGCGTGACCTCGACATCCTGCGCATACGCTGCAAAGATCAGTTCGGCATCCGCCAACACCGGCGGGCGCAAAACCAGGCGGTCGGTCTGGAATTCGGTAGGCGGCATGTTCATAATTCAAAGCGGTAAGCAGGATAGATCAATGATTTCTTGAAGCCGACTTTCTCGGCCACCGCGACCGAAGGCAAATTATCGGCCCAGCAATGCCAGTGCGGGGTAATGTATTCCGTCTGGCAGTAAGCGACGCAGGCCGAAGCCCCTACCGTCGCTAGGCCTTGACCGCGGAAAGCCGGGTCGGTTGCCAACCCTAACTCGAAATTGCTGCCGCTGACGTATACCGAAAGGCACCAACTGGCAATCGTATCCTCGAAGAGGACGCAATAGCCCACACCGGTATCCAGGAAATGACGGTAAGAACGCCAGAAAGAATTGATCCAACCTGACAACTGGTCATAGTTGGGCAGGTTCTTACGGTTGAGCAGTTCGGCGTCGATGCGCTGCAATGTGAAGCCGGCCGGGAGCTTCTCTACCCAGCCGACGGGCAGGCGCTTGAATTCGAAATTGTAGCGATTACCTAACTTGTGCTTCCAACGTCCCAACAGCAGGTCAGCGTACTGCTCCCAACCTTCGGGCGCATATTGCAAGCTCAGGCTGGGGATGTAGCGCGGCTTGGCGTGCGGCACGATCTTGCTCGCCAGTATATCGGCTACATCCTGGGCGGTGCGTTTGTCCGGTTCGCCCTCCAGCAGCACGGCATCCTGCATATTCCAGAGCAGCACGCTGCGCGGCGCTTTCAGATCATCCACGAACACCCAACCGGGCGTGTTCCCGTCCAGGATGGAATAGATCACCAGGTTATAGTCCAGCTCCTGAATGCAAGGAAAGACGCGGTCATAGGCGTCGGGGGCGATAAGGTGCATTTTCTTTTTCCAATCTCTTCTAAAGATTAGGTGTCAGGGAGACAGGTACATCAGTAATCAAGTAAATAAGTACGCAGGGGCAGTTCGCTTAAATGTTTGTGTACCTGTTTCCAGGTTTGCGGTTATTGTAATTCAACTACCAGCTATGGTCCTTTGATAACGGCGATCAAGTAATAAATCAAGATAATGATGACCGGCACTACCACAACCAAAAAGAGTTTGATGCGTGAATGTAGAAGCTTATTTTTTAGACGTTGGTTGAAATCAATGGTCGCTTTTTTTCGATAATATAAATCGCCTGTAGATTCGAGGCGCTTCTTTTGTTCGCGGGAATGCTTTTCAGCAAGTGTTCTTTCTCCTGCATCGCCATGTATTTTCGCAGCCATTTCATTACTCCACTTCGGAGACCTGCAAATTCGGTCAATGGCCTTGGATTATGCTAATCAAGTAATACACGACAATGTAGATGACCGGAACACCAATCAGCAAGAGCAATTTCATGCGTTTCTGGGCAGCGCGTTTCTTTGCCAAGCGGCTGAAATCTCTAGACACTCTTTCATAGTCACCCGTTGCTTCAAGTCGCTTTCTTTGTTGGAGTTCGTACTCCTC
>JBNKDB010000150.1:0-7152 GCA_050288045.1 Anaerolineales bacterium
GCAACACTTTTGATTGAAAAGAGCATTGAAAATGAGACATTTTACCTCTCGAAGCGCCTATGTCCTATAGACCCAATAGAAATTGGAAAGCCCGGTCGTCGAATCCCGGCAGCATCTCATGACCGAAATCAGGATAGACCACCATTTCCTTGGGGGCAGTGATCTTGTTATATACTGCGAACTGGGAGGAAGGCGGGCAGATCGTATCCATCAAGCCAATCGCCCAAAGGATTTCTGCCTGAATGCGCGGTGCGAGGAACTGGATATCGACGTATCCTAATTTCTCGAACACGGCCGCTTCCTGAGCATGCGTAGGGTCGGCGTGCCGGAAGTATTCTTGCAATTCCCGGTAGGCATCTTTGGCCTGATCCATTTCCCAGACCCGCTTGTAATCACTCAAGAAGGGGAAATAGGGGGCAGCGCGTTTGATGCGCGGTTCCAGGGCTGCGCAGGCCACAGTCAGGGCACCGCCCTGGCTGCCGCCCATCGCACCCACCCGATCGGCATCCACTTCGGGCATTTCCATTACGATTCTGGCCAGTTGAGCCGTGTCCAGGAAAATCTGGTGGAAGAGCAATTTTTCGGGTGCGCCGGTAAGGGCATCATTCAAACCGCGGATGATGTGCCCATGAAGTGTGTTTCCGGTAACGTTACCGGTGTCTTCCGACAAACCGGCCTGGCCGCGGCAGTCCAGGGCCGCAACCGTGAAACCGGCAGCCACAAAACCGAGTTTATCGAACCAATCACCCGAATCGCCGGTGTAACCGTGGAACAATACCACGGCCGGATGCAGCTCGGTAACGTTAGCCGGACGCAGCAACTTGGCATGCACGCGCGCCCCACCTACGCCGGTGAAGTACAGGTGAAAACACTCGACATTGGGCACCTGGAATTCAGCCGGAATCAATTCGACTTGCGGGTCAAGCGCCCGCATTTCGGCCAGGCTTGCATCCCAGAACTGGTCGAAATCAGCCGGGCGAGGATTAATACCTTGATACGTTTTTAGTTGTTCAAGTGGCAAATCAAAGGTCAGGGGCATTTTTACACCTACTGGTTATGAAAGCTTGCTAGCGCAATTTATAAATGACGATATCGACACTATCGTCTGCACCAGGCGTGGGCACAAGCTCACCAACGTAAACACCGGAATTCAATGTGTTGTATTTTCCGGTGTTGTTGGCGCTAAACGTCGGCCTGGTCTTGATAACCGCCTCCGCGGCAGGATCGATCAAACCCTCGTTTTCAATCGCAATGAATTCGCCGTCGTCGGTTTCCAACAGATACTTGGCAAACACGTGGGCAATCCCATCGGGACGGGTTGTGTTCCAATCCGCACCGCCCGGGACAACTTTGCCGCTGATCTTTTCGCCGCTAAAGCTGCCCCCAATAATGGGGATGACCTGAAGCGTGCCCGAACCGGTCTGTCCAACCACTTTTGGCGGCGCAATTTTTACGCACAGACGCATGATCTCATCAGCCTGGAGACTTACCATCGCCAATCCCTGTTATGGAGGCTAGAGATAGGTAAACGGTTCACCGGCTTCGGAGAACGAAATCGGCAGTTCCGCGGGCAGGAAGGTTTCCAACCAATCGGGCAAATACTTCATACCCGGCTCTTCGGTGCGGTTGTGGCCCAGAATGATCAGGGATTTGTTCAGCCCAAGTTGGGAAGCATCCCGTACATAAGCGCACAGCGTCCATTCCAGGATCTCGCCGCATACGATTACGTCCAGGTCTTCGTTGCGCATCACTTCCATCGGCATTTGCTCGGAGCCTAATCCCAGGCTGCCACCGCCCACCAGGATGCCAACGCGTTTCACTTCCGCATCATGCTCTCCAATGATCTGCACAACGTTCATCTCGAACTTCTCTTTGAAGAACGCGGACAGTTCTTTAACTGTGGTCGCCGGGATTTCATAGCAGTGCATGGTATCGGGAATGGCGTAATCTGCCCACCCTAATTCCTTGTTGAGGCCGACGTAAATCAGGTCGGGCCTGCGCATGTGCATGTGGTCGTGGAAGCGCCAGATATTGATCTGGTTGTCTTCGATGAGCTTTTTCTTGAGCAGGTAAACTTCATCGCCCTCTAACCAATCGGTCTGGTCCAGGCCGGTAAAGTAGGTCGGTTCATGGGTGATAATCAGGTTTGCGCCCCTGGCGACGGCGTCTTTGATGACATCGACAGTAGCCATAAAGGTGGTCACAATACCGGTAACTTCCGCATCCCAGTCGCCGGCCATCAGCAGGTCGCAGGTCTTTTCCAGGCGCGGGATTTCACAGGAAGTTAAGATCTGGTCTACAACTTCTTTGACTTTCATGTTTTCCTCCAAGAGAAATAATGTGATGTGCGATTATATGATGTTTTTTATTTCCACTAGCAATCAGCTAACTTTATTCAATAACCTTTATCCTTTTACAGCCCCGATCACAATGCCGCGGATAAAGTATTTTTGCAGCAGCGGGAAGACGATCAGAATGGGCAGGATCCCGATCACCGCCAAAGCCATACGGATCGAATCGCCAGGCAGGCTGATCACCACATTGCCAATGATCGATGCCCCGGCCGACGACCGCAAGAAAGCAATATTATTCAGAATTCTAATCAACAACTGCTGGACGCCATACAAGGACGGATCATTAATGTAGTAGAGACCATTGATCCAGTCGTTCCAATAGGCCAGCCCGGTGAACATGCCCACCGTGACGATCACGGGAACCGAAAGCGGGATCATGATTTTGGAAAAGATGGTCAACTCATCAGCGCCGTCGATCTGTGCGGCTTCGATCAATTCTTTAGGCACGTTGCTTTCGAAGTAGTTCTTGACCAGCAATACGTTGAAGCCGTTCATCAGGTAAGTAGGAATGATCAAGGCCCAGATCGTATTCTTCAAGGAGAACACGCGCGTCCACATGATGTAGGAGGGTACGACACCACCGTTGAAAAGCAGTGAGAAGAATACCAGGAAAGTGAACAAACCGCGCAATTTGAAATCCTTGCGGGAAAGCGGGTAGGCCAGCATAGGTGTAATGATCGAACTGATCGCCGTCCCCACTACGGTCACAAAGATCGAAACGCCGTAAGACCGCAGGATGATCTTGCCCTGTGCCAGCATATAAATATAAGAGTCCACACTCCACGATTGCGGGAAAAAGGAGTAACCATGATTGATCAGTGATTCGGTCGATGAGATCGAAGAAATCGCGATCAACACGAACGGCGCAAATGCCAGCAAAGCAAAAACGCCCAGGATAACGGCCGATGTCGCTGTAAATATTTTTTCGTCACGAGAAAGGATCGATTTCATGATTCCATTACCTTAGAATAAAGCATTCTCTGGATTGATCTTCTTTACCAGGTAATTTGCGCCCAAGACCAGCAAGAAGCCGATAAAGGACTGGTACAACCCGGCTGCAGACGCCATGCCAATATTACCAAGCTGCATCAATCCCCGAAACACGTATGTGTCGATGGTTTGGGTGGTGGGATAAAGTGCGCCCGAGTTCATCGTCACCTGGTAGAAAAGGCCAAAGTCGGAATACATCATGCGGCCAACGGAGAACAGAAACAGAATAATGATCGTTGGTTTCAGCAGTGGCAGGGTAATGTGCCGGATCTGGTCCCACTTGCTGGCCCCGTCGATCTTGGCGGCTTCAAAAATGGTCTTGTCGATCCCGGCAATGCTGGAAAGGTAGATCACCGAGGCATACCCGGTATTCTTCCAGAGGAATACGATCAATAAGATAACCGGCCAGTAACCGGGGGAAGTATAAAAGTTGATTTCTTCGATGTTCAATGCCGGGAATACGGATTTTGGAAACAGGCCGGTATCGGCATTCAGAAAGGCGAAAACCAGGTAAGACACCACAACCATGGAAATCAGGTTTGGCAGCAGGAACATGCCCTGGAAGTACCTGGCATAAAAAAAGCTGGTGAGTTCGTTCATCATGATCGCCAGGCCAACCGCAAAAGCCGTACCGATAACGATGAAGGCCATGTTATAGAGCAGTGTGTTCCTGGTCATGATCCAGGCATCTGGGGTAGTAAACAAGAACTTGAAGTTCGCCAGGCCAACCCAATCGCTGGCTAAAATCCCCTTTCCATAATCGACTTTCTTGAACGGAATAATGATGCCTAACATCGGAATGTAGTTATTGATCAATAAATAGATCATTCCGGGCAGTGCGAGCAGTAACAAGGGGAGTGTTTTTTTTGCCGATTTAGAGAGGGGGATTTTGGTTTGCACATCTACCTCCAATAAAAAAATAAGGTGTGTAGTGAAGGCGATTGGACACCACCTTCACTACACAAACGTAAGTCAACGATATTTATTTAGATAAAGCTATTCCTGCATGCTCAACCATTGATCGAGCTGCTGCTGCTTGGCTTCAACGATCTTATCGATGCCGGCAGCTTCCAGCTTATCGAGAAATTCGGGAATCTCGGCCGGGTCCACGCTACCGGTAATCAGGCCAGGAACGTATTGCTCGATCACATTGATCACGGCGGTATATTCATTGGTTACACCGCTGCTGTCGAAGGAGAAACCCATGGCAGGTGAAATATCGGCATTGATATTTTCTTCCAACATGACCTGAATGTCGCCCATGTCGGTCCCTTCCATCTGGTACTGGATGAACTGGTTGCCGACAATACCGCAAGCCAGCTGCGCGGTATAGGGCACCGTGCTGGCATCCTGACCTTCGGGGTAATTGACGTGATCGGCATCCAGCTTGACATAGTCGCGGCCTTCGAGACCATAGATGATCAGGTTGATGACCTCTTTGTCAGCAAAGATCTTATTCATGAACTTCAAGGCGGCTTCGGGGTGTTTGCTTGTGCTGGCGATCACCCAGGTCAGCGCATTGACGCTCGATGTGCTCAGGTAAGGTTGCCCCAGGCGAACCATCTTGATGGGCTGGCTGGTCTGGGCTGCAATCTGGTTATAGGCTTCGTAGCCACTGTAAGCCGCGATGTAAGCAAAGCCTTTGCCAGAACTCATCAGTTCGATTGCGGTGCTGGTGGTGGTGGCAGCGTCTTTCAGAACATACCCTTGCTCGTACCAATCGCGGGCCAGGGTGGTCAGGTTTGTGAATTCGTCGGTCTTGTAGAAATTCACCACGTTCATGTCATCGCCAACCAAAACAGCGACCGGGTTGAGGTAGCTATCACCAAGGAAGTCGACGCCATGCAGGGTGGTAACCAGGCCGATCGAGCCGGTGTCAACGGGCACCAACGGCACCATATCGGGATACTGTTCCTTGACTTTGGCGAAGACATCGGTCAGGTCTTCCAGTGAACTGATCGAAGCCGGATCGACACCGATCGCTTCCATGATGTCACTGCGATAGACCAGGTTCGGAGCCAGCGCAACACCCTTGTAAGCCGGAATGCCATACAGTTTGCCGTCCATGGTGGTGGCTTTCAAGAAATCTTCACCCACGATTTCCTTGGCTTCGGGGGCATACTCGTCGATCATATCGGTGATGTCGATCACTTTGTTCTGGGTCACACTCTGCGGCAGGTCACCCAGGGTGGTAAAGACGTCCACACCTTCGCCGCTTTGGATTGCCAGGTTGATCTGCGTGCTGTAGTCAACGATTGAATAGGGGTGCAGTTTCACAGACACGTTGATATCCGGGACGGTAATCGCATTGATCGCCTCTTCAACCGATGCCAGTGCATCTGCTTCTGGAACTTTGTTGAAAGTGGGGTAGGCGAAATCAATTTCCACCGGCGGTTCGGAGCTGGATGCTTCTGCGCCTTCGCCGCCATCCGTAGTCTCTTGCGGGGTTGCAGCAGTGCCGCATGCTGAGAACAACATGCTCACCAAAAGCAGCATACTAATCAATGACCAGATCGTAAACTTCTTTTTCGTTTTCATCTCTTTTCCTCTTGTATTTAGATAGATTCGGTCGGGTGATAGAATTAACTTGAAAGCACTTTCATTCATCATACCCGATTTCGATTTGCGAGTCAATATTCACCTTTTTTAACTGAACCACTCCTTTCACTACGCCCGTACCAACGGTAAAAATGTCAGCCTTGGCAGATTCCGATAAAAATAAAAAAGACCAATGCGGCCAACAAACCGGCAAATACCGCATTGATCTCTTCTCCAAACTTCCAGGATATATCTGTGTTGTGTTTGAGGCAGTTTTCTGAATGTGGGCATTGAAATTGGCTGTGTTCATGATTCTGCACTCAATATCGTCAAGCGAACTGAAATGGCAACAGGTACATCGCGGCTTAGCCCTTGATCGAACCTTGCAGCAGTGCTGCGATGATCTGCCGCTGGAACAGCACAAAAACGACCAGGGTGGGCACCAGGATCAGGATCGTCCCGGCACACAGCAAGGGCACATCGGTCGCATAATGGCCCTGGAATGCCCCCAAAGCTCCGGCCATGGTACGCCGGGTTGGGTCTTCGACCAGCACCAAAGCCAATAGGAACTGGTTCCAGGTCCAGACAGACATCAGGATGCCCAGCGAGGCGATTGGAGCACGCGCCAACGGGAGGTGGATATGCCAGAACAAATCCCAGGTAGTGGCGCCATCGACGCGCGCCGCTTCAGAGATTTCGCCCGGCATATTGACAAAGTGAGCGCGCATCCAGTAGACCGCGAAAGGCATATACAAGGCGATCAAAGGCAGCACGATGGCGAAACGCGTGTTGTAGATACCGATCGCCCGTTCCAGGTAATAGAGCGGTACGATGATCCCGCCAAAAGGCAGCGTCAACCCAAACACGAATAGGGCAAAAAGCACGCGCGCGCCGCGGATCCGCAGCAACCCGATGGCGAAGGCTGCCATCGTCGAGATGATCAGCGAGACCGGCACCACGGCCAGTACGATGAACGTACTCGAAGCCAGCAGCGCGGTCATATTGGCGACCTTGAACGCTTCAACGAAGTTGCCCCACTGCGGGTCTTCCGGCCAGGCGAACCCGCTGGGTACCGTTCCCGAAGGGTGCAGCGCGGTCAGGAAGATACTGATGAAGGGCAGCAGGGTGAAGGCCATCAGCACGATCAAGAATGTCCGGCCGGTAATGAGTTCAACACGTCCGACTCTCATTACATATTCTCCCTACTCAAGCGTTGGATGGGCAGCACAACAATCAGCACCAGTGCCATCAGCATTACGGCCAGCGCAGA
>JBNKDB010000151.1:0-4080 GCA_050288045.1 Anaerolineales bacterium
CAGCGCTACTTCGCCCACGTAAGGCGCGTCCGAAAGGTTAGACAGCAGGCGCGCCCCCAGCAGCGTGCCATCTGGGAGCGGCCAGGCGGCTACCAGGGCTTCGGCGCTGAGCGGGTAAGCCCGATCGAGGCGCCCGTTGGCGCGCATCGCCCCAATCCCGAAGGCACTGGCCGTGGTGCCGTATCCGGCCAATACCGGCCCGGCGTCCACATCGACCCACCAGTTCGAGTGGGGGTAGTAGCGGGAGAACTCCCGCACCCCGGAGAGGAAAGGCGTGGATTGCCAGAAATGCTCATCGTAACTGGTGTACCATTCCTGGGCCGTTTCCGGCCATAGTTCCGGTGCCCAGATCAGCCCGTAGGAAATGCCCACGCCGCGCGCCGGGCCGTAGCCGATCCCGGTGTCTGGATCGGCGATATAGGCCGGGAGGTCGGTGGCGGAGTCCAGGCGGGTATCGCTGAAGGCACGGATGGCGCGTTCTGCAAACTCGCGGTGATCACTGCCCAAGACGGCATCGGCGCGCCGGATGGCGGCGATGGCCGGTAAGATGTCGATCGGGTAGCACTGGCCGGGGTAATCATCCAGCAGGCCGTAGGGCGAAGCGTCCAACTCGTTTGCCAGCGAATCGACCTGGTCGGCCAGCAGGTCAGCGTATTGGTCGTCGTCGAGCAGCTTCTGATAGCTGGTCAGCCCGCTGATCAGTAACATGCGGTAGAAGAGGTTTTCCTGGGATAGGTAATCCTCGCCCCAATGGAGTTTCACCCAGGTGGCGTGGTTCGGGTCGGCGACCAGGGCCGCGGCAGCTTCGATGGCACCGCGTGCGTACGCCGTAGGCATTTCCGGGGCCAGGGTGGGGTCGGCTTCCCAGGCGGCTTGTAGTTCCTCCGTTGACCACAGGTAGAAAACCGCGCTGAAAATCGGCCATTCTGTCCCGGAGATGTTGGTGGTATCGAGCGCGGCGGCCTGCGCCGTGGCAACACGATAGCGCGCCCAATCCTCATAGCGGCCAGATAGACTGCGGTGCCAGCGAAAGGCGAAATCCGGAATTTCGCCATTGGTAAGCGCCGGGTCGCGCAGGTCCTTGACCAGGATGCCGAAAGGCATGAAGCCCAGGTAAATGGCAAGCAGGGCAATAATCAGGGCGTTGCCGTAAACGGGAATGCTGTAGTTGAATTTTCTCATGGATGATGGGTACCCTCCAGCTTTATTGTGGCTGGAAGGCCGTGGGGATGCAAGCACTCAGGTGCGGGATTTATCTGTTGGGGTTATTTTGTTTTTTGCCGCGCATCTTTGTCGAAAAATCATAATAAAGATAACAATGATCCCCAATGCGCTAATTCCACCTGCGAGCATGGCTAGGCGGGTGGTTTTATTGGTAAGATTATTTGGGAACCTGCGCGTGTCCAACCGCCATAATTCGGGGCCATAGGTTCGGTCATCTCCAGTAAAGTACAGTTGGTTTTTATATATTACTAAATCGGATAATATTTCGCCTACGTCACCAGGATGAATACCATCAGCCAGGCTAGATTTATTGGTGGTGCTGTCGTAAAACCATAATTTTCCTCCGCTCATATCAGCAGCACGGTAATATAGTTTTCCATTATGTACCTTCAAAAGTTTGAAGTACTCAAGATTGTTACCAGAGTCAAGATTAGTTACTATGGAGGCAGTATTGTTTTTACTGTTGTAAAACCAGGGCTTTCGTCCGTTTAGACCATCATCAGCAGTAAAATACAATAGCTTGTCATAAACTATGAGATTGCGGGGAAATGAATCGCCATTTGGATTGAGATCAGCAATCAGTGAGACTGTGTCGCTGGTTAGATCGTATTGCCAGAGTTCATCTCCATGAACGCCATCGTCTGCTCCGAAAAATAATTGACTGTTATAGACGGTTAGATCATGCGGGTATGAAATAGAATTGCCGGGGTTTATATCAGCAGCCAGGGCAGCTTTATCGCTTACAGCGTCATAATACCAAAGTTCATGCCCGTAAATCTCATCACTGGCAGTGAAATATAGGCGATTAGCGTAGTGGATTAAAGGACTCTGAAACCATGTTTCGTAACTGGGGCTGATTGAGGCTGCCAAAGATACAGTGTTAATAATGCTATCATATCGCCAGAGTTCGTCTCCTAAAACACCATCATCAGCAATAAAATATAAATGATTGTTATAGACTGCCAGATTATGGGGTCCTGACCAGCCTGTACCAGGATGGATGTCGGCAACCAGGGTTACCCTTTCGGTGAGGCTATCATATCGCCACAATTCTTCCCCGTAAATTTCTTCATTAGCGCTAAAGTACAACTTGTCGTTATAAACTGTCAGATACTTCGGGCCTGAACTGGGACGACCTTGCCAGATATCAGCAGCCAGAATTGCCTGATCTGTAGTGCTGTCATACCGCCAGAGCTCATATCCATGGATACCATCTTCGGCAATAAAATATAGCTGGTCATCATACACTACGAAGTTGAGCGGCCATGATCCATACATTCCGGGGATAATATCCGCGGCCAAAGTTGGCGGATTGGTTGCACAAGCGGTAAGAAAAAAACATAGCCCAGCCAATTTTGGCAAAAAGTGTTTTCGGAATAGGATGGTATGTATCAAATTCCTCTCCTTGTACGCGGCCAAACAAAAGCGTGTAATTAAATTATACGAAAACCAGACTCGAAAGCAATTGCCCTTCGCCAACGCTCATTTTCCCCTCATCATGCATCATTCCTAATTCTTTATTCATAACTCATCCCCCGCTTTCCTCCTTGACCTATTCCCATCCCCGATTATAATTCACCCGCTGAATTTTAACTAAAGGAGCGATTCATGCCAACCGCATTGATTACGGGGATCACCGGCCAGGACGGGTCTTATCTGGCCGAATTTCTGCTAGACAAAGGCTACCGGGTGATCGGCATGGTGCGGCGCTCGAGCACCGTCACCTACCAGCGCATCCGTCACATCCAAGACAAGGTCGAAATCATCCAGGGCGACCTGCACGACCAGAGTTCGCTGGTGCACGCCGTGGAAACCTACCAGCCGGATGAGGTCTATAACTTAGCGGCGCAGTCCTTTGTGCCCACCTCCTGGAACCAGCCGGTGCTGACCGGCGAAGTCACCGCCCTGGGTACCACCCGCATGTTGGAAGCGATCCGCATGGCGAACCCCAAGGCGCGTTTCTACCAGGCGTCTTCCAGTGAGATGTTCGGCAAGGTCATGGAAGTGCCGCAACGCGAAACCACGCCTTTCTATCCGCGCAGCCCATACGGGGTTGCCAAGGTCTACGGCCACTGGATCACCGTCAACTACCGTGAGTCCTACGACCTGTTCGCCTGCTCTGGGATCCTCTTTAACCACGAAAGCCCGCGCCGCGGCCTAGAATTCGTCACCCGTAAGATTTCGCACGGAGCGGCGATGATCAAGCTCGGTCTGGCGACCGAACTGCGCCTGGGTAATCTGGAATCACGCCGCGATTGGGGCTTTGCCGGGGACTACGTCGAAGTGATGTGGCGCATGTTACAGCAGGACGACCCGGACGATTACGTAGTCGGCACCGGTGAGACACATTCGGTGCGCGAGTTCTGCGAGGCGGCCTTTGGCTGCATCGGCCTGGATTATAATGACTACGTCGTGCAGGATGAACGCTTCTACCGCCCCGCCGAAGTCGACCTGCTGGTCTCCGATCCCAGTAAAGCGCGTGAGGTGTTGGACTGGGAATGCCAGGTATGCTTCGACGATCTGGTCGAATTGATGGTCAAGTCCGACCTGGAAGAATTACAACGCGCTTAAGGCTGATTTTCAATAATTTATGAATGTTCAAACCCTGATCCAGCCCGTGATCGAACGGGCTGCCCAATCTCCCGATCACCTTACATTGGTGATGGTCAATGATGATGGCAGTGAGGAACAAGTCACTGCCCGCCAGTTCCACGACCGGGCAGTAGCCTACGCCAAGACGCTGACCCAGATCGGTGTCGGCCCTGATGACCTCGTGATCCTGGTCTTAAAGCACTCGCAGGTGCTGCTGTCGGCTTTCTGGGGGGCGCTGTACCTGGGCGCGATTCCCTCTATCTT
>JBNKDB010000152.1:0-3683 GCA_050288045.1 Anaerolineales bacterium
CAATGCCGCCGCCAAAGAGTTGATCACGCTGCTGCGCGACGACTACCCGACCTTGATGAACGTGCTCAGCGCGCTGGGCGACGCCCTGCCAGGATAGAGGTACATGATGACGGATAATTTCGAACTGGAAAACGACGACCAGAAACAAATCGGGTATATTGTTGGCGGCGGGCTACGTGCAAGCTTGAACGTGCGCCTGACCGTCCCGGCCCAGGAAGTGCAGGAAGGTGCTTTTCTGGTGACCGAAACCAAAAATTGGTTGTTCTACGGCCTGGTGACCGATTTGCAATTGGGTTCGACTGACCCGCGTTTTGCCGATGAGCAGACTGAAGAACGCCTGCCACCCCAACTTGCTCAATTACTGCACGGCCAGACTTTATATACCAATTTAGAAATGATGCCAACGTTGATGCTGGAACGCGGCCCAGAACCGGACACACCAGAATATGAACGCTGGATTTCACGCATCGACGCCGGGCTGGAAGATGCGCCGCGGCCGCTGCCGGTCAAGACCGTCCCCCTACATCATGACTGGGTGCGTTTAGCCGGGCCGGGCGACATTGCCGAAATCTTCGGTAAGCCTGACGAGAAGGGCAACTTCGTGATTGGCTATACGCGCGAGCAAGGTCACCCCGTGGTGATCGACATGGAGAAATTCGTACAGCGCTCATCGGGCGTGTTTGGCGCCACCGGCACCGGCAAGTCTTTCCTGACCCGTATCGTGCTGGCCGGGCTGATCCACTACGACGCCGCTTCCGTGCTGGTCTTCGATATGCACAACGAATACGGCTTCGACGACACCGCTTCGGATACCGGGCAACGCGTGATCGGCCTGGAGACCAAATTCCGCAGTAAACTGCGCGTGGTCGGCCTGGGGAAAGGTGCCCAGATCCGCGGCATCCCCCCGGCCTTCAATCTCGAAATCGCCATGAAGGACATCCAGCCCGAGGACATCGAACTGCTCACCCGCGAACTCAACCTCAAGGAGACCACGCCCACCACACTGGAGGCGCTGGTCGCCACCTTTGGACGCGATAACTGGTTCAAGGAATTCCGCAACATGAAACTCGGCGCAATGATCGAGAGCGACGACGGCAAGAAGATACCCGCCCCGGACAGCGTGGCCGCCTGGGCCGACGAAGCCGGGGTCAACCGCATGGCTGCCGAGGGTTTGCATTCCAAACTGGGGCGCGTCTTCCGCCTGCCCTACGTGGTCGAGAAACCGGCCGCCGATTCGGTCGGCGAGATCATCAAGGCGCTCGAAGCCGGGCAGCACATCGTACTCTCCTTCGGCGAGCACGAGAGTGATCTGGATTACCTGCTGGTCAGCAACCTGCTCACCCGCCGCATCCGCGCCGCCTGGGAAGAGACCACCAACCAGTTCCGCTCGCAGGGCACCAAGGAACCCCGCCCGCTGGTGATCGTGGTCGAGGAAGCCCACAAGTTGCTCAACCGCGCCATGGCCACCCAGACCACCTTCAGCACGATTGCGCGTGAGCTGCGCAAGTATTACGTCACCCTGCTGATCATCGACCAGCGCCCCTCGCAAATCTACGACGAAGTCATGTCGCAATTGGGTACGCGCATCTCCGGCTGGCTGGGCGACGACGACGACATCCGCGCCGTGCTCTCCGGCCTGGCCGGGCGCGACGCCCTGCGCGGCATGCTCGCCCGCTTGCAGCCCAAAGAAGAAGTGCTGCTGCTTGGTTGGGGCGTGCCCATGCCGCTGCCCGTGCACTCCCGCCGCTACGATGACAAATTCTGGGAAGAATTGCTAGGGGATAGCGGCGGCCACAAGGACGAAGACCAAATTAAACGCGAGTTAGGATTCTAAAATGCCCACTACCCAACTTTCCAAAGCCGTATCCGATTTTACCGCTTTCACCCTGGGTCTCTCCGAGGCCGACCTGGATCAGGCATGGGATTGGCACGGCTACGAAGAAGGCGTACGCTTTGCCTGCTTCCGCGTTTACGAAGAACTGCGCACCCTGGCGGTGCAGTTGCAGGCTGAGCGTGATACCAACGGTGACCCTGTCACGGCAGCCCAGCGCATCCTGGCCCAATTCCACCTCGCTTTCCGCGACCTGCAGGCCGTGCTGCTGCGCGCTTCCGACGCCGACCTCGACCGCGAACCGGCCCCGGAGGAATGGCCGCTGCGCAAAATCTTGGGGCACGTCCTGCAGTCAATCGCCTATTTCCGCGTGCACGTCGAGCGCGCCCTGGAACGCTTGCGCGCCGGGCTGGACCAATTGGTGGATTTTAGCGATGAAGAATGGGAACAGGTCTCTGGCGCTTTCCTGACCGACGTCGAACAAGCGCTGGCGAGTAAGACTGTGGCTGGTTTTTGGGCTTATTATGCGCAATTCGAACAGCGCGTGTTGGCCGGGTGCGCCGACATCACCACCGCAGAATTGAACATGCCGGTGATCTTATGGGAAGACGTCAACTTCCCCATGCGCTTCCGCCTGCACCGTTTCGATTCGCACATGCGCCAGCACACCATCCAGGCCGAGAAGACGCTGACCACCCTGCTCGGCCCGCCGCCAGAGACGCAACACCTGCTGCGCCTGATCTACCAGGCCTGGGCCGAAGTCGAAGGCGTGCTGATCGGCAGCCCGGATACCGGCGTGGCCCTACGCGCCGCTACGGCGGAGCAGATTGCCGGATATTTGGACGAAATCACGCAAGTGATGGAGGGGTAAAAAATGACCGCCATGTTGACCACCTACGAAGATTTTGTCGCCCGCGTCGAAGCGTTGGGCTTCATGCCGCTTTCCGAGGTCGTGCCCGGGATGCCCTCGCTGGGTGCGGAAACCCCGCAAAGCTTGTGGCATACCGGCCTCGATACTGACCCCTGGCGCTGGAAAGACCGCGCCGCCGAAGAAAAGCGCCTGGCGTATGGCTGTATCCTGGGTGGACACAAGGGCTTCGTCGCCCAACGCATGTACCCCATTTTCTACGCCGCCTACCATCCCGCGTTACCCATGCCCGAGCGTTGGGAAAGCGGCACGCTCAGCCAGCGAGTCTGGCAGCTCTGGCAGCTTTTCGAGCAAGCAGGCATACTTACGATCAGCCAGGTACGCCAAACCCTGGGCGTGACCCAGAAAAAGGGCGGCGGTGCGGTCGATACCGCCCTCAAGCAGTTGCAGCGTGAGTACTACCTCACCATCGACGGCAGCGAACGCAAGATCAGCGCCAAGGGCGAACCCTACGGCTGGCCCATCAACCGCTACAGCCGGGTGCCGGATTGGGCCCCGGCGGGCTGGTTGGACGATGCCAAAGATTGGCCAGCTGCCGAAGCCCGGGCCGCGATTCTCGATGACGGCGTCGCCATGTCAAAGGATATCGAGCGCCAGGATTTGGCAAAGAAACTCGGTTTGGCGTGAAGTGCGGTCGATAGTATAAGGAAAGCTAAAATGAAGCAAAATATTCGCATTGGTTTGTTGCTTGGTGTAATTGCGGGGATACTCGATGTAATCCCCATGGTATTACAAGGTCTAACCTGGGATGCCAATATTTCTGCCTTTTTCCTCTGGGTCGTTTCAGGATTTATGCTGGCAACTTCTAATTTACAACTCAATTCGGTGCTGAAAGGAATAGTGATTGCATTCCTTTGTCTCCTCCCCAGTGTTTTTATTATCGGATGGTATGAGCCAATTTCTTTAGTTCCCATCAGTGTAATG